>JALRIJ010000009.1 GCA_023255485.1 Flectobacillus sp. | reverse complement strand
AATAACGATCGAAATTCCTCCAGCAAGACAAGCACCACCAGGATTCACTGAAGAAGCAAGATCAATTCCTTCGGAAATCATATCTTTGATAAAGGCCATGATTGTATTCTTCACGAGTTTTATTCCTTCTTCAATAAATACAAAAAAAGTTCTTTTATTGAATCCTTCCATTTTCTCCATCGTCAAATCTATCATTTTGATACAGTAATCAAATTTCTCTTTGTCATCGTTTATATGTTCCTCAATGAAAAATCCTTTTCCATGTGCTATTTCAAAATTTATATCAATAAATTCAAAGCACTTTTTAAACCAGTCAGGGTGTCGAATCTTTGAAATAGTTAAAATCATAAATTTTTGAACCCATGAGATAATTTCATTATCCATTTCAAACTCTCCATTTTTATATTTTACACTTTCGTACCCCATTATTTTGTAATGTTTATTAATTTTAACTTACCATCTTCACCTATGTCGGTGTCCTCGTACCATCGTGCGAAAGCAATTTCGGGAAGTCTGCTCAGAAGACCAGCCTAGGGGAGATTTATTCACTTTCCTTAACCTTGAACCTCACTCAAACCTCCTCAACCGTTTTTTAGAAAGCTCATAACCGATAATGGCAGGGATATAAAAGGAAATATCAGCGGTGAATTTGGCGACGATGATACCTAATCCAAAATTATTTAGCCAAAGTGGGAAATAATACAAGAGGGTAGGGCGAATGAACAGGCTGTCTAGCAGTTCCGCAATGCCAAATTCTATTAATAACGCTCGCACGTTTTTGGAGAATGTGGCTAGGGAATAGGGTTTGTTAAGTAGGGCTAATTGCTTGGTGGCAAGTCGAATGTCTTGAAGTAAAATCGTGCCAAAGTAAGCGATGTTACCCGCCCATGTGCCTACGAGAGCGGAGGTAAGATGATTTTCGGTATAACGAAAACTAAGCCAAGCAGAAGATACGGTTAAGACCAACGAATTGAGTTCGGCTAAACCGTATCTTTTTATCCACTCTGTTATTTTTTGTTTCATGTTTTGTGAGCGAAAAGCGAGCAATGGTATTTTTGTTTTTTCCTCTTTTATCTCACAGAAGTATAGACTGCGACAGAGCTTTTGGGAAGGAAACCTTATAGGTTTTCAAAACCTATAAGGTTTTTGCGGATTAAACTCAGACTAAGTTATGTCGCACTCTATAAAAGCGTCCATCAAGGAATATTCATGAATTTATGTACTTGTAAAGACACACGCCATTTTGGATTGGCTTTGATGTAGTCAATAATCAAAGGAAGCATTTGTTCCATTCTACTCCATTCGGGTTGTAGGTACAAAATACAATGTTCGCCTACCTGAGCAGCGTGTTCTTCAGCCCATTCAAAATCACTTTGATTGTAAATGACTACTTTGAGTTCATGAGCAACGGGATAAATGGCAGGGTTAGGCTTTTTGAATTTTTTGGGAGAAAAACAAATCCAGTCCCATGCTCCAGAAACTTCTTGGCAAACGCCCGATGTTTCGATATTGGTTTGTAAGCCTGCGGCATGCAAGGCCGTTGTTAGTTCGTCTAGGGGGTGCATGAGTGGTTCTCCACCCGTTACGACAACCAGTTTCCCTTCGTGTTGTGCAGCTTCTTGGACGATGCTTTCAATGGACTGCTGAGGGTGGGCATTCACGTCCCAAGAGTCTTTTACGTCGCACCAATGGCAACCTACGTCACAGCCTCCTAAGCGGATAAAATAGGCGGCTCTTCCTTGGTAAAAACCCTCTCCTTGTAATGTATAGAACGCTTCCATGACAGGAAGCGTGTTAGTTTGTGCTATAATTTCCGATTGTAATGTCATTCTTATTGGGAGCAAAAGCAATTTGATGTATGTTTAGAACCATGGACACGCCCTAATGGTTTCTTTTCTTTCAAACGTAAACAAAGTTAATTATTTTTTCACGTTAAATTGTTGTCTGCTTGCTAGAAGCGAATTCCAAGTGCCAATTATCCTGCATTTTGGTCGATTACGTATTAGTAGGCTATTTTTTGCGAAAAAGCTCTATTCTGAATTCTTAATACTCCTCTAATTTTCAGTAACTTGCGAGCTTTTCCTAGAGGAGATAGAAAAATAATTATTAATTAATTTTTGTGTGTATAAATAGTCATAAAAATCATGGTTATTTTGCACAGATAATAGAATATTGATTATGTTTTGGTACGAAGATGAAGTAAAGAGGGTTGAACGCATTAAAGAGGAATTATCATACACGCCCGAAGTGATTTTTTATGGGAGCTCAACATTTAATTTATGGGCTGATTTAGAAGATAGCTTTAAGGAATATAAACCGGTGAACTTGGCATTTGGAGGGTCAACAATAGCGGCTTGTTCATGGTTTTTTGAACGAATCGTGGCAGGCTATGAAGCTCCTAAAGCAGTGGTTATTTATGCAGGTGACAACGATTTAGGAAATAACCGCCATCCTGAAGAAATTTATATTTGCTTGTTTCAACTGGTGAGCCAAATACGGAAGCGTTTTGGAGCTATTCCTGTGGTGTATGTATCGATAAAACCCAGCCCTGTTCGTTGGGGAATTGATGAGCAAATTCGTTATACGAATATGATTATTGAGCGTAGAATCGCTGAACTAAATGAGGATATTCACTTTGTAAGTATCCACGATTTGATATTAGATACAACTAAAAAACCCGATCAAAAGCTGTTTGTAGAGGATGGATTGCATCTGAATGAAAAGGGACATACCATTCTAAAGGATGCAATTGAGAAAACCTTAGCCACGATTTTGTCGTAATTCTAGTTACTACTTTTACTTAAAATAACATAATAAGTTATACTTACCTCGAAAAGACCCGTATTACGCACAGATGAAGAGAGAATATCATAAGTGGTACAGCCCAAATTTGCAAAAAGACATGGAGTTACTTGTTTTTGGACACACAGGTACACGAGTCTTGTTTTTCCCATGTCGAAATGGTCGTTTTTATGATTACGAAAATTGGCGTGTCATCGAATCGGTTAGGGATAAAATAGAAGCAGGGATATTTCAATTTTTCTGTGTTGACAGTGTGGATGAGGAAGGACTTTACAATACGTATATTCCTCCGCACGAGCGAATTTTGAGGCATATTCAGTACGAAAACTACATCATTGAGGAGGTATTGCCTTTTACGAGAACCATGAATTCGCACATTTCGATGATTTCGGCAGGATGTAGTCTTGGGGCTTTTCATGCGGTGAATATTGCCATGAAATATCCTCAATATTTTAGTAAGGTGTTGGGAATGAGTGGACGTTACGATCTTACTTGGTCGGTTGGTTTTTTTAGAGATTTGTTTGACGGCTATCGAGATGAAAATATTTATTTTAATTCGCCTTCGCAATTTTTGGTCAATTTGAATGAGGAAAGAATCTTAAATGAACTAAAACGATTAGATATTATACTAGTTATAGGAAAAGAAGATGCTTTTTTGGAGAATAATTATTACTTTAGTTATATTTTATCAAGTAAAGGTATAAATCACCAGTTCTATTTGTGGGATGAAGAAGCTCACAAAGCTCATTACTGGAGAAAAATGTTGCCTTTGTATATATGATTAATATGTTAAAACTCACAGTTGTCTTGTTTTAACCAAAGCATAATTACCTTTTAGCAAAACAGTAACATGAAGAAAAACGTTATTTTAACTTGGCCACTACTATTTATATCCATCATTAGTTTATCTCAAGCAGTCAAAGCGGTAAAACCTACTGAAATTTCATCTAACATTATTGCTACGAAAGTGGTAAGTCCTGCTGCTGAGCCAGCAAAGGAGGGAAAAAAAGGGACAGAGGATACGAAAGGAGATGCTACTTCTACGGAGGTTTCAGAAGAAGAACTTCAGTCTATGCAAAAGTTGATAGATGAAGCAAAAAAATTGAATACTCCCAAAACAGAGATGAATAAGGGCGTAACTCCTTCTATGAAGTATGAAAAAATAGGAGAAAGCACTAGCAATATGGCTAATTTGAATTTTTCAAATGTAGATGCCCCTTTATCGGAGGAGGAGCGTAAAATGTTGGGTATTGACGGTACCAATAAAGTTAAAATAGTGTCGGATGATGATATTGAACAGGATTCTGTTTATGTAGTTACCGAAACAGAGCCTCAGTTTGTAGGAGGTCAAGGGGCGTTAGAAATTTATATTGCCCAAAAGTTAGATTATGCCAAAAATGCAACCTTGAAAGGGGCAATGGAAAGTGTATATGTCCGTTTTTTAGTGACAAAAGAAGGTAAGGTAAAGAAAGTACATATTGCTAGAGGGGTTTATGGTGAATTGGATAGAGAGGCTATTAAAGTGGTCAGACAAATGCCCGATTGGATTCCTGCGACGGTGGATAAAAAGCCTGTTTCGAGTTTTTATATTTTACCGATTAACGTAGCATCGAATTGAGTTATCTGTTAAAAGTTAATCGTTAATTCGCATATAGCGTTAATGCAATAAAAAAGGTGAGAGATTCATTCCCTCACCTTTTTTGTTGAAGCTATTTTCTAATAAACCATTAAGTAATGTAAGAAAGACTAAATATTCTCAATGCCTTAATGGTTAAAGAAAATAATTAATTTATTGCTATTTACGAATGACTGCACCTGCTTCTTTTTCAAAGGCAGTAATTAGGCGTTCCATCGTTTTGTCAATTACTTTGTCTGTTAAGGTTTGTTCTAAATCTTGCAAGATAAAGCTTACTGAGTATGATTTCTTACCAGCTCCTAAGTTATCTCCCTGATACACATCAAATACGTTAATTTGACGTAATAATGATTTCTCGTATTGTCTAGCAATTTTCTGAATTTGGTCAAAACTTACTTCATTATCTAGTACCAACGATAAGTCACGACGAACCTCTGGGAATCTTGGTAATTCAACAAAAGCTACTTCTTCTTTGTATTGTTTGAACAAATAATCCCAATCCAAATCAGCATAGAAAACAGCCTGTTTGATGTCCGTTGCTTTGGTTAACTTTTGTTTAACCATTCCTAACGACACACATTCTTTTTTGTTGATGCTATACGTAATTCCGTATTCAAACGTATCAGACGTTTCAATTGGTTTCGTTTGGAAATCTTTGAATCCTAAACGGTGTAATACCGTATTTACCGCATTGGCAAGCGTATGGAAACCAACTTTTTGTGATTTCATTTGCCATGTTTCTGCTTCGGTATTTCCTGTTACAAAAAGGGCTAAATGACGTTTTTCAACGTATTTGCCATTGATTTTGTGGTAGGTTTTTCCGAAATCAAATAAACGCAAATCTCGTTGACGACGGTTGATGTTGTAAGCTAATACCTCTAAACCTGAGAAAACCATTGATCTACGCATCACGGCTAAATCTTCTGAAAGTTTATTCAGAATCTCTACGTTATCGCCTTTTACATCATTCTTAATCAAGTCTGTGTAAGCAGGCTTCGTTAAGGAGTTGGTAATGATTTCGTGGAAACCTGTTGAGGCTAACAATTGCGTTAACTTTAATTGTAATTTATCACGGTCTTTTGCAGGGAAATGCGAAAGGTATTCGGTACCCAAATGAGCCGATAACTCTACTTGTTGGAAACCATAAATACGTAAGATTTCTTCAATAACGTCTGCTTCACGGGTTACGTCCACACGGTAAGGAGGAACGATTGCCAAGAAACCTTCTGCTGTTTCTTCCGTTACCTGAATATCTAGAGACGTTAAGATGTTTTTAACCAATTCTTGTCCTAATTGCTTCCCGATTAGACGGTCGATATTCTTGTATAAAACAGGGATTTCGAAATCTGCAATCGGGTTCGGATAGAAGTCGGTAACTTCCGAAGCAACCACACCGCCCGCAATTTCTTGAATCAATAAAGCCGCATATTTTAAGGCATACAACTTCATGTTCGGGTCAGTGCCACGTTCAAAACGGAACGACGCATCTGTTTTCAAGGAATGACGTTGAGCCGTTTTTCTTACTACGGTTGGGTCGAAATAAGCTACTTCTAAATAAACACGAGTCGTTTCATTCTTAATTCCAGAAGTAGTTCCTCCAAATACGCCCGCAATACCCATTGGTTCTTCGGCATTACAAACCATCAGGTCAGTATCCGCCAAGGTACGTTCTACTTCGTCTAAGGTCGTAAATTTCGTTCCTGTTGGAAGCGTCTTTACAATTACTTTCTGTCCTTTGATAGCACTCCAATCGTAAGCGTGCATTGGTTGTCCTAAGCCATGACAAATGTAATTGGTAATGTCAACGATATTATTGATAGAACGAAGTCCAATCGTTGTTAGGGCTTTGCGTAACCATTCTGGCGATTCGCCAACCGTCACACCGTCGATTGTTACCCCACAAAAACGAGGACAAGCAAGGCTATCTTCTACGATTAATTCAATCGGGAAATTGTTGTTATCTACCTTGAAAGCATCTACTGAAGGCATCGTTAATGTTCTTCCAGTAACGGCTTTAATATCACGAGCAACCCCCACGTGCGACGCAGCGTCGGCACGGTTAGGCGTAAGCCCAATTTCAATTAATTGATCAGATTCAAGGTTGAAATAATTTGCGGCAGGCGTACCGTTTGGCAAGTCCGTATCTAAAATCAAAATACCGTCGTGCGATGTACCAAGACCAATTTCGTCTTCTGCACAAATCATTCCTTCCGATAAATGCCCGTAGGTTTTACGGCTACCGATTTCAAATAAAGGTTTTCCTTCTTTGTCATATAAGGTAGTACCTACAGTGGCTACAATAACCTTTTGACCAGCATTCACATTGGCAGCTCCACAAACAATTTGAGCAGGTTTTTCAGCACCAACGTCCACGGTAGTTAAGCTCAATTGCTTTTCTTTCACCATAAATCGTTCGCAAGTAAGTACTTCGCCCACTACAAAACCCTGTAAACCACCAGGGATAGCGTCGTGGCGTTCGATACTTTCTACTTCCAAACCTGTATCCGTAAGCATCGTATCTAGTTGCTCAGGACCTTCGTTTATTTCGATGAATTGTTTAAGCCAATTAAGTGAAATTTTCATCCGATTATAATTTTTAGTTATTTTAATAGAAAAGCATGGTCAAAAAAACGGTTTGACGAAGATGTTTATCCTAAACACCATTCGCTATAAGTTAATTTTGATTCTGCAAATCTGGTAAAAATGTGTTAACCTTTGAAAAACAAGAAGTTAAGACGTTGTTTTGCTTTGTTAATTAAATGTCAATTTAAGTAATCGTGCAAAATTATATGGAATGTAGAGTTGCATAAAGACCTAATAACTAAAGCCTTAAATTCAAAATCCAACATTCATAATTCAGCATCATTACTTATGATATGCTTAAAATGCTTGCAAAGGTACGAAATAGCCAAAAAAATCCCTCATTTAGCAGGAAAATAGTAAAGCTACTTACCTTTAAATGAGGGAGGAACGGATTTAAAACTGCTTACGAAGCAAAAGTGAATGATTTCACTTTTGCTTAATTAGTAAATGGTGTGAATTATTTACTACTATTTCTGTACCAATAAGGTGGGTTAAGTTGTTGGTTTCTAGTATTTTACTATTGAATAATGACTAGTTTGTTAAATCCAAAATTCATAATTCATAATTTTGCATCACTATTTATGACGCTTAATCAATAAATGTAACCGTTCTTTATTAAGGGATTCACTTGCTTTTTCTAAACTAGCATCTACACGTGCGGCAGATGGGATACTCGCTAAAATACCTGTTCTATAATAGGCTAGGGCCGTACTCAAACAAAGTTCTGCGGGGTCGCCAAGGTCGTGGCTAACGTCGTCAGTTTGCATTTTATCAGGAGTAAATCCTGCAAAGAAATCTGAATAGCCTACTGAATTCATATTTCTGAATGCTACAGGAAACGCATAGTAATCCATCGTCGGAATGGCATAATACCCCACAGGTTTGCCGTGTGTCGTGCCACCAATCAGTTTAACATTCATAACGGGGCGTAAACCATTAATAAGTTCTTCGCTGGCAGATGCTGTTCCGCTTGTCGTTATAAAAGTTACAGTGCTTAAATTGAGGCTGTTGGCTACGGCTTTGAAATAGCTCACATTATTGTATTGAGTAAAGGCGGCGTTATGTTCAGTTTTGACAAATACTTTTCCAATGGCAGATGTTGGTGCAATCAGATTTGCCAAATGTTCAGAAACAACTCCATATCCTCCGCCGTTGTAACGTAAATCAACGATTAAATCCGTAATATTTTGTTGTTTAAAATAGGTAAAAAGTGTGTTTAGTAAGGTCTTAGTTGCTTCACCATTATTATCTCCCAAGAATGAATCAAAGACAAAATAGCCCACTTTTTTATTATTAACCGTAAAAACTTGCTGATTCAAAATATAATCCTGTGTGAACGTTTTAGCCGTTAGGGTTAGAGCAACCCGAGTGCCGTCTGGTTTTTCAAAAGTAAGATTCAAGGTACTTTTTGCCAATTCGCTGTTTAAACTTTGAATGTTACTATCAGTCCCTTGAACACCATTGACGGTCAGTACTTTCCATCCACGTTTGACTCCAGCAAGACCCGCAGGAGAGGAGGGATAGACAAACTTTACCCGTAGGTCTGAGCTGGTCAAAAATTTATAATCTAAACCAATATCACTGTCAGAACCAGCGGAGTAGGCATCCCAAGCTGTTTTGGTTAGGGCAAAACTCCAACGGTCTTGACTAACACCATTGAGCATAGGGCTGTAAGTCCGTACTTGGGTCATGACAGAGTTTGCATCTTTGTAGGAGGTAGGATTAAAAGATGATAGACTCGGTAAACGACTATTCCAAAGATAAATTTCTTGTGTCATGGCATAAACGCTATCTCGAACGTCTGCCACAGGGTTAACATCGCTTGTTTTTTTACAAGAACAGGTTGACCAAACAAGCCCAATAACTAGTCCGAGCAAGAGCGGATAACGCATAAATTTATTCATGTCTGATGGAGTATTGAATGTATTACGTAAAAACGATTTTATCCTTTGGAATGTTATGAGCTAGTTAAGGAAATTGACGCATTGGGTTTTCCCTTAGCCAGCGACTGAAATCGCTGGCTAAGGGATGGAAGAATAACCTTTACAACTTCAACACCACTTGAGCTTTATCAATTTTGGCAACTTCCTTGTAAAAAGCTATCAAATCTGGGTAAGAACTCGCAGGGAAAGAACCTTTGTTACGAGTGAATGTACGAATATATACGAGTTTATTGCCTTGAAGGTTGGTGCTTGTCTGATACGAACCGAAGGGATTTTCGAGCTTAGTAGCTTTGGGCATTGCCTCAATTGTAAATCCTTGCGGCAACAAATAGGTGAGTGTATCCGCTTCGGAGTAGGCTTGCTTTAATTCAATGGTTTGCGTGCGAGGTTTCGACATACTTGGGGGAATATAGCTCTGAATCGCCATTAAATTAGGCGTTAAAAAGAGACGAGTTCCACTTTTAGACGCACATTTGTTTACCTGAATACCTAGCTGCATCGTCGTTATAGGGATTCGTTTTTTTGCTACATTCATCTGAAAGTTCGTCAATTCAAAACTCGGAATCCTGATGTTTTTATAGAGAAACTTTTTTTGTTCTTCTGACCCAAGACTTTGAGCAACGTGGGCATATTCATCTTGAAGGATTCCTGTATAATGAGCGGTAATGTTGGCTTTAGCATTTCCTTCACTAGTGAGTTCAATCGTGCCCTGATGATTTTGGGTATTGTCTAACACAGAATAGGCAGGAGTTCGTACTAGTTTTCCCCCTTCTGGCGTGGTAATTAAGGCATAGCGATCGCTCGTAAAGTTGGATAAATACCCAAAGGCATTTTGTTGCGAGGTACATTCTAACCACACCGTATCTTTAGCCAGCGGCACACATAAAATAGCATGGTTAAACTGATTAGATGGAAATGCAGGATTGATATCCATGGCATTTTCTCCTGCACGAATAAGGGTATAGAAAGAAGGAATGCCGACTACTTCGAGCATTGCTTTCGTAAAATTAGATAAGGCTTTGCAGTCGCCATACCCTTTTTCGGCTACGTAGGTGGCATCAAAAGGTTGCCAACCGCCAATGCCCAATTGAACGCTGATATACCGAGTTTTTTGTTGTAGGAAGCTATAAATCTTCTCTATTTTTTCAAGAGGCGTTTTACAAGGAGCAACCAGTTGTTGGATTTCAGCTTTCATACTTTCGGGTAAGGCTGTACGCCCTTTTCCCAATAAGCTATTGAATTCGCCAAAGGATTTCCATGTCTCCATATTTCCCTTAAAGCCTTCTACTTCAAACTCATTGGGAGCAATTTGCACACCTTGCCCTAACCGACTGATTTTAGCAGAAAAAGCTTCGGACTCGTAGGTGGGTAATTGCTTGATTGTCCAAGTATAACTTGTTTGCTCTGTATTTTTTTCAATGACTGCTTGGGGAATGCCGTTTAGCTCCAAGTAACGCATACGGAGATTATTGGGAACTATAACCTTGTAGGAGGCCTGCTCAATCGCCAACGATTCATGGTCAGCTTGTGGAAACCAACTCGGATAATTCAATAAGTTTTTACTCGTTATTTCGTATGAAAACTCCACCGTATAAGGATAGTTAGCATAGTTGAAGCTGGCATGACGATAACGATTATCTTCAAAAAGACTAAACCCCGAAATAGCACTTCCGTCTTTAATATCGTCTTTTTTGAGCTTACGTATCTTTTGTCCAAAAGCATCGTAAAGCACGCCTTCGAGCGAGTTGATTTTGACCAATTTGTCGTAATATACCGTCTGATTGGCAAAGGCTTCCGCTCCTTGCTCATCAAAAACAGTGACGATTACGTGGTTGAATTCTGATGCTTCGCTACTGTTTTTGATATGAAAAACCGTTTCACTTGTACGTACCACTGCATGGGCATTCGCTTTTAATTCGGCAGGAATCGAAAAAGCTGTCCACGTTTGGGCGAGACTGTTGAGTGATAGATACAAAAATAAGGTAAAAAAAGAGGATGCTATTTTCATAAATATGCTTAGTTAGTCTTCTTTTTTAAGACAATTTGTTCTGCCTGTTTAGCAATAATTTGGGTAAAAAATGTTCGTAATGCCGTATATTCATCGGCTGGATAAACCGAACGTTTAAAGGAAATTTTACTGATTACTTGAATGGTATGCTCGTCAATGCGTCCCACCTGATAGCTAAATCTTCCCCCATCATTCGGAAGTGTCAGTTTTAGTCCCTTAGGCATTTCCTCTGGGACATAACCCTCTGGCATAGTAAATGTAAGGGTGTGATTATCCTCTTTGGCATACGTAAAATCAACAGGTAAATTGCGATTGGGATTTGCCAATGGGTTTGTTTCGATGGCATGACCCATCATTGGACGAAGATAAATTCGGTCATTGCTCGCATTATAGGCATCCTCAATGCTGGTTTCAACAGTAATCATTGGACTGTAAATTGAATCAGCTTCAAAGTTTTGAAAGGTGAACTGAGGACTTTTCCAAGTAAGATGCTCTTTTTTTAGTTTTTCAATGAATTTGTCCTTTTCTAAAGCTGCATATTCCTCCTTCATTTCAATATTTTTATACCCATTTCCAGTAAGCTGAATTTGACCTTTCATCGTACCATCCATGTTGATTTCTAAGACACTGCTGGTAATATTGGTATTTTTATCGGAGGAATTGATTTCAATCCAGCGGGAATTGCGTCCTTTGATGAGTCGTCCTTCCACATTCATGCAATAAGCAGGAATCATTCCAGCGGTCATTAATTTGTTGGTTGCATCTAAAAAAATATCTTTTCCTCTGAAAGATAAATGCCCTATCACATAATTAAAACGAGTTATCAGCGGAAAATCTTTCCAGACAAGCCCGTTGGCACGGGTACTTAATACCACAGGATTAGCATCAAAGCCCATTTCTCGTAAAAGTCCAATAAGCATCAGGTTTATTTCAGCACTTGAACCCACTTTTTTTTCAAAAACGCTTTTCAACTTTGTTCCAGTAGTGTAGTTAAAATGCTCGTTCCAAGTCATATTATTTCTAATAAATCGCTGTGCTTTTTTGATCCTTTCTAAGGAATCAGTGGTACTCGAATTAATCTCTTTGGCTATCTCTTCCCACAAGCCAGTTCGTTTGATATGGGCATCCAAGCCATATACTTCGTCTTGGGCTAGTTCCTTATCTACATCTTCCCATTTGCGAGAAAATGATTTCACCGCAACCATGCCGGGTACAATGTATTCCGATAGCTCAAAATGCAGTTTAGCAATATAATCTTCCCTGTTTTTCATAAAAGGCTCATTCCGAAGAGCAGGAATATCTTTTAGAATCCAGTGATAATGGTTAAGATTACCACTCGTTTCAGCTCTGTTGAGGTCAAACATCGTGGAAATACCTTGATAGATAATACGATAAGCGAAGTTATTGGGATTCCAGAATTCATACTCACTATATTTTACAGGGATATGTTCTTGAAATTTCCAATCATTGGGTCTAAAAGGAAATGGCGATTCTATGACATAACTATATTCAATAATACTGCCCTCTTTTACTTGAGGTAGCGTGAAAGAAGTCTCGTAATGATGTTCATCTTTTCGGGTTTCAAAAATATCTTTCTTGCTTAGTTCGGTCGTGCTAATGACATCGTTTTCAATATTATAAGTCTGTCCATGAATCTCCTCTACCCGTTCCAAACGATTGGATGATTTGTCGAAGTAGGTATTGATTTTTGTGGTTGCTAAGGAATAGGCACTTTTCTTTAAAATTTTAATACGTACAGTGTAATGGTAGCGAATATTGTAGGAAGTTTGGTCTTCATACAAGAGAGCGTTTCCTTTTTTAATCATAATAACGGCATCGGCAAGGCTATCTTTTGAATAGACTTCCATACTTAAATCCTCAAAAGTAACAGGAGGTAGTTTGGGACTTTGAGCTAAAAGACTAAGGGTGTGTAAGAAACTAAGGATTATAAAACTAATTTTTTTCATGTGAATATATTCAGGGTTAAATGATCGTTTACGATTCTTGAAACGGTTAATCTTGCTAGTTTTGACGAGAGAGATTAACCGTTCCTAAAAATGTGGACACGATGTCTTATGGATTGCTCTTTTTTAGGACAATTTGTTCTGCCTGTTTAGCAATAATCATATCATAAAATTTACTTAGATAGGGATATTCTTCGGCATAATAAATGGATTTCCTTAGGGATACTCTACTGTTAAGCATAAGCTGCTTTTTATCTTCTGATAGTCCCATCAAAAAGACAAAAGAACCCGCTCCGTCAGGTAAATTAATTTTGGCATTTTTGGGCATTTCCTCTACGGTATATCCTTCCGGAAGGGTGTAGGCAACACTAATTACTCGTTCTATACCACTACCAAAATCAACAGGAAATTTCCGATTAGGGTCATTAAAGGGGTTTTCTTGTTCGTTAATCTCAAAAATAGGTTTAAAATAAATTTTATCTCCCGCCACAGAGCACGCTTCAGAAATTTCGACATTGCTCGTAATTTGAGCGTCTTTATCTAAGTCATTAATATTTTCTACATCCAGATTAGTGGTTGTCCAAGTCCCATGTTTTTTAGTGAAATCTTCTAAAAACTTGGTTTTGCCTAGTTCTTTATAGTTTTGTCTAAAGCGTATGGCATCATACCCCGAGGTGGCTATGTTTACATTCCCTTTTAGGTTTCCTTCTTTGGAAATTTCTAATCGAGTAATGAGGGTCGTACGATAACCTTGACTTGGAGCAAGCGAAACCCACTTAGTTTCTTGTTCACTTATTAATCGTCCTTCTCCGTTGAGACAGCGTACGGGCAAAACGCCGAGAGGGCATTCCATTGTGGTGGCATCAAGAAGAAGGTCTTTTCCATTCAAATCAACATGAGCTACTACATAGTTGAAACGACTCAATAGTACATGGTCTTCGAGCAAGCGGCCATTGCTTCGGGTACTTAAAATCACGGGGTTTGCATTGAATCCCAATTCCCTGAGTAGAACAACAAGCATTAAATTAACGTCAGCTACATTACCTTTTTTAGCTTCAAGAGCTTTTTTTAACGAGCTTGTTACATAAATCGTATGATGCTCATCCCAAGTCATATTTTGTTTAATAAAAGCGACTGCCATCGCTACTTTAGTCAGCGTATCGTGCGTTTTAGTAGTAATGTTTTTCACGACTTCATTCAGGAAATTACTTTTACTCAAAGCACCTCCAAAATAGTCATTTTTTAAGAGCGTTTGGTTTAAACTTTGCCATGTTGCAGCATACTGCTGAAAAGGAGCATTGGGGAATTTCGTATAAGAAAGTTCAAATTCTAAACTTGCCACATAGTCGTTGATAGTTGTAATAAAAGGTTCTTCTTTTAATGCAGGGACATGTTGCATCGCCCATCTAAAGTTGTCGGTTCGTACATTTAAGGTTTCTGTAGTGCCTTGTGTAACAGTACCACTCTTAGAAACTCCTCCTGAGCTATTCAACGTAATGTTCATTGTACCAGACTCTTTCGTATTTAGTACAAAAGGCTCATATCCTTGTGATAGTTTTCGATACTCAAAGTACTCAGGAATGTTGACTGAAAATTCGCTCCATACGGTAGGAATTTCTCGCTGAAATTGCCAATCACGGAAATTATAGTAGAAGTCTGAGGTGATGGTATAACTGTATTCGATGATGGAACCTTCTTTTACCTTCGGGAAAGTAAAACGTTTTTTTGTTCGGTTCTCACTGATTTTATCAGTAAATACAGCGTCTTTGTTGAGTTTTTCCTTGACAACTTGCCCGTTTTCAAGATTATACGTCATCCCTTTGAGGTCATAAAAATCTTCTTTGTCAGAGCTACTGCTACTATGCCAAAGAGAGACTACAACAGTAGCGTTATCATAGCCTGATTTTTTTAAGATTTTGATACGACAATGACGTTCATAAATTACCTGAAAATCTCCTTTGCTTTGGTTATAACTAAACCGAGCATTTCCTACATCAAATAAGACCACGGCTGCTGCTGAACTGTCTTTTTCGTAGGTGTTTTGTTGTAAATCAGGAATTTCTATTTTGCCAAACTTTGTATTAGGAGCTTGCGAAAAACTTCGCATAGAAAAGTAAAGTACTGTAACTACAAGAGTACAGACAACACGTAAGGAAACTTTAGGTGTCATAATAGTTAAGCAGGTTGTTTGTTAAAATTGGTTTATTTAAATGCAACTTAGGGAAGTAATTTGAAAAAATGAAATTTGAATGTCTAAAATATAGGGGCATTTGGCCGATTTCTTTCTTTATAAAGGTAAGTGGACGAATGGATAGGTAGAATTGGTAGTAGCGTTTGAGTAGTTTTTCGCTAATTTACTTGTGATAAATAGCATTATATAAAGATTGTGTTGGTGCTTTTTTTGAATATATGTGTTATTTTAAAGAAAACACTTAATTTGAACCCTCTAATTCTGAAACACAATGCCGGTAATAGAAAACGCTGATTATCAAGCTCCCTTATGGCTATTTAATGGTCATTTACAGACCATTTATCCTTCTCTTTTTCGTAAAGTCGATGGTATCATCTACAAGCGTGTCCGTATTTCAACCCCCGATAATGATTTTTTGGATATTGATATGCGTGCTTCAAAGGAAGGGGAGCAGTCAACTTCCTTGGTTATCCTGTCGCACGGACTAGAAGGGAGCTCTGGCGGGCAGTATATCAAAGGGATGGTCAGCTTATTGAATAAAGAAGGCTTTGATTGTTGGGCGTGGAATTTCAGAGGTTGTTCGGGAGAACCTAACAAGCAACTGCGTTTTTACCACAGCGGAGCAACCGATGATTTGGGATTAGTCGTTGATAAAGCTAAGGCTTTGTATAAGAATATTTATCTGATTGGCTTTAGTTTAGGAGGTAATTTAACCCTCAAGTATTTGGGTGAACAGGCCGAAAATCTTTGTCCTGAAATCAAAAAAGCAGTCACATTTTCAGTACCTTTGCACCTTGCTGGCAGTAGCAATCGACTCGCACGCTGGGACGATTGGGTTTATACCAAACGATTTAATCGGAATTTAGCCAAGAAAGTCAGGGCAAAAGCTCCGTTTTTTCCGAAGGAATTAGACGTTACTAAATTAGACAAAATCAAGACCTTACGTGATTTTGATGAATACTATACTTCGCAGTTACACGGGTTTAACGATGCGTTAGACTATTATACAAAAAGTAGCTCGATTCATTTTATTGATAAAATTGCAGTACCTACCTTGATTATTAATGCTAAAAATGACCCTTTTCTATCAAAAGAATGTTTCCCTTTTGAACAGGCTGCCAAGCTAGAAAAAGTCTTTTTTGAAGCTCCAGCAACAGGCGGACATTGCGGCTTTTTTCCTGTTAAGTACGAAGGAGTTTTATGGTCTGAACAAAGAGCCTTAGCATGGCTACGTTTGTAGTGAATAGGCGTTTCTCATATATTCTTTTCAAAGTCAATAATTTAAACGACACAAAATTATGACAAGTATAAATTTAGATACCCAAAATGACAGATACTTAATATCTATTGATAAAGCAGTATTTGATAAAGAATGGTTACTTAAACTTCTTGAAAATTTGAGAATTGAGGAATTAACTCAAAAGTTTGATTTTGATGAAGATATTGAAGATTTAGGAGAGGAAATTAAGGCAGATTGGTGGGCTAAAAACAAACAACGCTTTATCAATGAATAGGAAAGTTGTTGTAGTCGATACAAATATTATCTTCAAAGCACTACGCCTTAAAAACTCCTTTATAAGAAGAGTATTAAACCAAGAGTATTTTCATTTTTATGCTCCCAAATTTCTACTGGTGGAGATTTTCAAACATAAGGAAAAGATTTTGAAAAATAACACTCAATTAGAAGATGAGTTTTATGAGTATCTGAATCTGTTACTCCAGAAAATAACCTTTGTAAATGAAGATATCGTTTCGATAGGTAATTATTTGGAAGCGTATAGACTTTGTAAAGATATTGATGAAAAGGATGTTCCTTTTATTGCTCTCGCACTAGAACTAGAGTGTGATTTGTGGACGTTTGATGAACCCATTAAAAAAGGCTTAATTGCAAAAGGATACAAACACTTTTTTGAATTAGAATAACTTAATACCGACAATAAAGGCTAATGCTCAAGGGCATATAACCGATAGCTATATATTTACTTCATCAATTTTTATAAAAGATAAAACGTAATATTTAAGCATTACAATACGATAAATGTTAACTAAAACAGCAGAACAACCAGTAAATTTCGTCATTGATTTTGACAGTACTTTTACGAAAGTAGAAGGACTTGACGAACTCGCTGCCATCGCTTTGGCAGGAAACAAGGATAAAGACAAAATTGTCGGAGAAATCAAGTCCATCACCGATAAAGGGATGTTGGGTGAAATTGGTTTCGCAGACTCTTTGAAGGCTCGTGTGGCATTATTACCTGCCAACCGTTCGCACGTGGATGAATTAATTGAGTTTTTGATGGGACAAATTTCCCCTTCTTTTGCTCGTAACAAAGAATTTATCAGTCAGAATGCGGAGCATATCTACATTGTTTCAAGTGGTTTTAAAGACTTCATTGTTCCAGTAGCTGTGTCGATGGGTATCAAAGCAGAAAATGTGTATGCCAACTCTTTTGTGTATGATGCAGAAGGAAACATTACAGGTTTTGATGATACGTGTGCTTTGTCGAAAGATAAGGGTAAAGTTATTTTACTGAACGAGTTAAATCTTCAAGGAGAAATTTATGCAATCGGCGACGGTTATACCGACTACGAAATGCGTGAAGCAGGTCTTGCTTCTAAATTCTTTGCGTTTACTGAAAATGTAGAACGCCAAAAGGTAGTTGAAAAAGCAGACGAAGTAGTGGCATCGTTCGACGAGTTTTTATATATCAACGGCTTGTGTCGTTCTCAGTCGTTTCCAAAATCTAAAATCAAAGTTCTTTTACTAGAAAACGTTCACCCGAAAGCGGTTGCAGCTTTCAAAACAGAAGGTTTCCAAGTAGAATTATTAAAAGGAGCGTTGGATGAAGACGAATTGATTGAGAAAATCAAAGGAGTGTCTATCCTTGGTTTACGTTCAAAAACTAACCTTACCAAGAAAGTATTAGACCATCCAAACGCTAGTCGTTTGATGGCAGTAGGTGCATTCTGTATCGGTACTAACCAGATTAACTTACAAGAATGTGAGCGTCGTGGTATTGCCGTATTCAATGCTCCTTATTCAAATACACGTTCGGTAGTTGAAATGGCGATTGGTGAAATGATTATGTTGACTCGTGATTTAGTAACGAAGTCAAACAAAATGCACGAAGGTGTTTGGGACAAATCAGCAACCAACTCATTTGAAATCAGAGGTAAAAAATTAGGCTTAGTTGGTTACGGAAGTATCGGTACTCAATTATCTGTCATTGCAGAGGCATTGGGTATGCAAGTATATTTTTACGATGCAGTAGATAAATTGGCTTTAGGAAATGCGAAAAAATGTAAGTCATTAGACGAACTTTTAGGCATTGCTGATTTCATCTCGATGCACGTAGATGGTCGTAAAACTAACTCAAACATCATCGGAGAACGTGAATTTGCGTTGATGAAAGACAACGTGATTTTCTTGAACCTTTCTCGTGGTCACGTAGTTGACATTCAAGCCTTAGTAAATGCCTTGAAATCGGGTAAAGTATGGGGAGCAGCCGTGGACGTATTCCCTTACGAACCGAAAACAAATGACGAAGCTTTCGTGAATGAATTACGTGGGTTGCCAAGAGTAATTTTAAGCCCACACGTAGGTGGTTCGACAGAAGAAGCTCAAGCAAACATTGGTGAATTTGTTCCAAGTAAATTATTGCAATTTATGAACAACGGTAGTACGTATGGTTCTGTCAACTTCCCAGAGATTCAATTACCAGCTTTGGAAGATGCACACCGTTTGTTACATACACACCAAAACGTGCCAGGTATCTTAGCGAAAATCAACAATGTTTTTGCAAAATACAACGTCAATATCAAAGGTCAGTACTTGAAAACAACCAACGAAATCGGCTATGTAATTACCGACGTAGCGAAAGAATACGCCGACGAAATCGTAGCAGAATTGAAAGCACTCGACAATACAATTAAGTTTAGAATGTTGTATTAAGATAAGCATCACAAAACACCTTATATTTGTGCCACGAAAGTGGCACAAATCATTTATACCCATTTTGTTTTGTGGCTGTTTACTTATTGAACAAGATTAATGAATTAACCATATATGCGTAAAACATACTTTACTCCCGGCCCTGCCGAATTGTACCCTACGGTAGAACAACATTACCGTGATGCTTTCGACCAACAGTTAGGTTCTATTTCTCACCGTTCTCAGAAATTCCGTGATATTTACAAACATACGGTAGAACAGCTTCGTATCTTGATGGATATTCCTGAGTCTTCTGGGATTTTCTTTACGGGTTCTGCAACGGAAATCTGGGAGAGAATTATCCAAAGTACGGTGGAGCATGAAACATTTCACTTGGTAAATGGCTCGTTTTCAAAGAAATTTTACGATTTCTCGAACGAGTTACAACACCACGCTCATAAGTTTGAAAAACCTTTTGGCGAAGGATTTGACTACGCTGAAATTACCGTTCCAGAATATGCTGAATTGATTTGTACAACAGCCAATGAAACGTCGTCGGGAGTACAGATGCGTCCTGCTGAAATTCATAAATTGAAGCGTGCCAATAAAGATAAATTGGTATGTGTCGATATGGTTTCTTCGGCTCCATATCCTGACTTAGATTTCAACACGATTGACTCGGCTTTGTTTTCGGTACAAAAGTCATTCGGGATGCCTGCGGGGTTAGGTTGTTGGATTGCCAACCAAGCGATGTTGGATAAAGCTTCTAAAATTCTTGAAAGTGGTGCTTCTATCGGAACGTATCACTCGTTGCCATCGCTTTGGAAAAACTACGAAAAATACGAAACACCAGAAACGCCGAACGTAATGGCGATTTATGTGTTAGGTAAAGTCGCCGAAGATATGAATAAAATTGGCGTTTCGACGATTCGTAAGGAAACAGAAAAGAAAGCGAAAGTACTTTATGACTTTGTTGAAAAAAGCGATTATTTAGATATTTTTGTTAAAAATCCAGAGCATCGTTCACAAACTGTTGTGGTGGTGAACGTAAATGAAAAATCTCCTGCTGATATTATCAAACAAGTGCAAGCGGAGGCAAATATGGTTATTGGTTCTGGTTATGGTAGTTTCAAGGACTCGCAATTACGTATTGCGAATTTTGCAGCCGTTAACTTAGAGCAAGTAGAACAATTAATAGACGTATTAAAAACAATATAGTCTTGAAAAACAAAGCCTTGTAGAAGCCATCAACAAGGCTTTGTTTTTGTCAAAAGTAGATTAACCATTTTAAACACGATTAAACCTTGAATACACAGACATCAACAAAACCACTTCGTTGGGGAATCATCGGTTGTGGTAAAATAGCGGTACAATTTGCAGAAGATTTAATTGCTCATGTTCCCAATGCAGTGCTTAGTGCGGTTGCTTCTCGTAGCCTTGATAAAGCAACGGCTTTTGCACAACGTTTTGAAGCCTCTCATGCCTTTGGAACTTACCAAGCGATGCTTTCGAGTGGAACAATTGATGTGGTTTATATTGCAACGCCACACGCTCAACACCACGAAAATACGTTGATGTGTTTAGAAGCAGGTATTCCTGTGTTGTGTGAAAAAGCGTTTGCTATTAATACCGCAATGGTAAAAGAAATGGTGGCTAAGTCGCAAGAAAAACAACTCTTTTTGATGGAAGCCATCTGGACAAGATTTCATCCAGCCATTAATCAGATTGAAGCGATTATCAAGGAGGGACAAATTGGGGAGATTAAGCACATCGTTGCAGATTTTGGATTTAAAGCAGACCCAGATCCAGCAAGCCGTTTGTTTAATCCAGAACTAACAGGTGGTTCGTTATATGATATTGGTATTTATCCACTGTTTATCAGTAAGTTATTGCTAGGAAAGCCTGCGGAGGTTAAAGCAGTGGCAACGTTTACCGAAACGGGAGTTGATATGAATTGTGCTGTATCGTTGGCGTTTGAAGGGGGGGCAACGGCTTCTTTATTCTCTACATTGGCAGCTAAGACAGATACTACCTGCACCATTTATGGAACTAAAGGGAAAATCCATATTCATGGACGATTCCATGAGACTTTTGGTTTTACCTTAACTGTAGAGGGGCAAGAACCAATAGTATTCCAGACAGAAAGAAAAGGAAATGGCTACAGCTATGAAGCTATTGATGTACAACGTTGTTTGAAAGAAGGACGTATAGAGAATGATCGTTTACCACTTCAATTTAGCATTGAACTAATGGAGTTGATGTGTGAGATTCGAAGCCAGATAGGGCTGGTCTATCCACAAGAAAAGTAACCAAAAAAGCTCGGCTATCACCGAGCTTTTTTATTGAAAATACTTGAGCGGATTGCTATATTAATAATGAAAGTGAATTTTATTTATAAAGAGTATTCAAGGCGATAATATCGCTTGCAGAGAAGGGAACATCGCTGCCTGCACATGAAAGCATCCATGATTTATAGTCGATAGTTGATGGAGTTCCTGGGATTAATACAGCTCCCATCGTACTAGCTCCTTCATTACCTCCTCCACAAACTCGAGCCATGTAATCGGTATGTCTAAATCCGATAGCGTGTCCGACTTCGTGAGCTAATACCGTTGCTACAAAACCTAATTTAGGAGTCGCACTGAAAGTGCCTGTTTTGATACGTACAGAAGAGTATGGATTTCCTGTAAGGTTCGGATAGCCCGAAACGCCTAATACTCCAGCAGGGAGTGTTTCATCTTGAGTAATATCGATGTTAGGAGTTCCAGAAGTAATTCGTTGAAAAGTGATTTTAAGTCCAAGAGCGTTATAACGTTTAATCATTTCGTCTGTTCCTGAAATAAAAATAGCAGGAAGCGTTGTCGCTACTTTGATGGTAATAACACGTGGAAGATTTTTAACTAGGCGAGTTGTGCGGTACTGCTCTTCAGTTGGAGCATTTTTTTCATACGAAAGTGCGTTACTTTTTAAATCAGCATCCGTCAAAATAACGTCTTTCTCAACAAGGATACCATCTTTTACTTTTACAGCACCAGTTGGGTTGAAACCAAGATTTTTAATTGATTCGATAGTACTAGCACTGATGTCGTTACTAGTAAGAGTTGCATCGGTGATAACATCCGATTCGATTTTAGAACAAGAAGATAATAAAACGATAGATGCAAATAGGCAGAACTTGCCTAATGAAGTAAAGGAATTAATCATGGGAAATCATCTTTTAAAGTAAGGAATAACAAAACATCATAAATTTCAAAAAGTAAGATATAACGAAAAGGGTACGTTATATATCACTAGATTCATATCTCTAAACAGCTTCACTTTTCAACTTATATTTTGAGGGAAGCAAAATATAAGCATCCAAATGGAACGCTTAGAATGTTTTAAATTATACTATCTTTAGACGATGATTGCGGAATACGCTGTTTTAACTGATATAAAAGTAACAATAATTTCAATAAATCCAAAGTTTATTTAATTTATTGAAATGAGAAACGTATAGTAATAATATAGGAATAGTTTAAGCGTATAGCAATAAAAAATATTTTTATACGTTATTTTTAAATTGCTGATTGTTAGGTTATTGTATTTTTAATGAACTTAATAATCTTATACGTTATAAATAAAAAAAGTCATTTTTTCGAAATCTCGAAAAAATGACTTTTTTTATTTACTTAACACGTTGTTCTTATTTGTATAATGCTTTAAGTGATGCAATATCCATAACAGAGAAGGGAACATCAACAGCACCACCACATGAAATCATCCAAGAACCGTAGTCAATCGCAGTGGGTGTACCCGGTATTTGTATAGCACCTTGTGTTCCAGCTTTTTCATTTACTCTGTCACATACACGAGCAAAGTAATCTGTGTGTCTAAATCCGATGCAATGTCCCATTTCGTGAGCTAGTGTGCTTGCTACATATCCTACGTTTGTCGTATTGCCAAAGGTTGCTGTTTTGATTTTGATGTATCCGTAAGGACTTCCGTAAGAATAAGGGAATCCTGATGTTGCTAAGGTACCTGCTGGTAATGATTCGTCTTTAACGATATTGATGGTTGGCGTGCCACTCGTAATGCGTTTGAAGGTGATTTTTAATCCAAGAGCATTATAACGTTTAATCATTTCGTCAGTTCCTGTAATAAAAATTTGTGGCAAGGTTGTTGCAAGTTTGATTGTGATAACACGAGGTAAGCCTGTAACTAGTTGAGTAGTTCTGTATTGCTCTTCAGAAGGAGCACTTTTGTCGTATAATAACACACCCGCTGCTAAATCTTCCTCTGTTAGAACAATGTCTCCTTCCACTAAATAACCTTCTGCAATAGGTACTGCATTGTTGGCACTGAATCCCAAACTTTCAATTTGAGAAGCAATGCTAGTTGGTACTTTAGCTACAATGGTGTTTGTTTCTTTAGGAGTAATATTGCTTTCTAAGTTCGAGCAAGAAGCTAAAAAAAATAACGAAATCAATGTAAGGAAAATTGAACTAAAGCGAGTTTTCATAAATATTATCGTTTACTACTTAGGATTATTTGAGTTAGGAAATAAATTCACCATTTCTGATGAGTAATTGGCTATTAAGAATTATTTTGGCGGATTGTTTTTTTGTTACTCTTAGATTATGATGTAAAATTAGCTTCATAATGGCTCTCACGGGGATTTTTTCTATAATCAGTCGATTTCTGGCACTTTTTGGTTGAAATCTGCCAGTAAATGAAGATGACCTGTTAAAAACTGGGTGGTTAATGGGAAAATACACGCTAAAACTTAATATTTGATAATAAGTCAAATTTGGCTTTTTTTTAGTTTGAGGGTAGTGACTCAGGGGCGATACAAACCTTTTCAATAGTCCTTATTTTATGATTATTTTAGATTCGATATACGATAAAACAGTTCGGTACATCGCTATTTTTATGTGCTGTATTACCCTTGTTTCACGGGGGTATGCCCAACGCCCAAAGGAGGAAAGTAGCGTTGCAGAATCAGATTTAAGCCTTAATAAAGTCAACCTCGTTCATCGTTATTTTCCTTCCTTAACAGGAGCTGGATACGTGGTGTCAATCAAAGAAAATAAATTTGATTCTACAGACATTGACTTGTTAAATCGCTCTGTTTTTTCTGCGTACCCTAGCTCTGTGATTGCTGCTCATGCTACCGATATGGCGACAATTATTGGAGGTGCAGGAAATACATCGCCTCTTTTAGTAGGGGTTGCTCCTGCGGTACGTTTTTCTTCTGCTTCTTTTTATAGTCAAGTGCCTGAGCCTGATGCATATTATCGACAACAAGCTATTTTGGTACAAAATCATTCTTTTGGGATTGATCCTTTTCAACGATACACCACTCGGACGATTGCTTATGACGCTGCGGCTAAGCGATTAAATGATGTCGTGTTTGTGTTTTCGGCTGGTAATTCGGGAGAACAAAATTGTCTTGAAGGAAAGTATAAGGGCTTACCTGCTGTGGGTAATTTGACGGGAGATTTTAAAATGGCTAAAAATATTCTGGTAGTGGGTGGATTAGATTCTTTGGGAGTACTCGAAGGGCGTAGTTCTCGAGGGCCTGCTTTCGATGGACGAATCAAGCCTGAGTTGCTTGCTTTTGGACACGATGGGAGTTCGGGAGCGTCCGCCCTTGTATCTGGTATTGCTACCTTACTTCAACAACAATACGCCCTTCAGCGAAATGGTAAAAATCCAAGTTCTGCCTTGGTGAAAGCATTACTATTGAATAGTGCAGACGATGTAGGGGAAGTCGGTATTGATCATCAAAGTGGTTTTGGAAGTGTGAATGCTTATGAAGCGGTGAATACACTCAATTCAGGACGATTTTTTTCGGGAGAAATTACCAATGGAAGTAGCCAAACATTCCGTCTTGCCATTCCTTCTAATGTCAAAAAACTAAAAATTACGCTTTGCTGGAATGACACACCTGCGAAGGAAAATTCTAGCAAAGCATTGGTGAATGATTTGGATATGAGTCTGTTAACACCTGCAAATCAACAAGTGTTACCGTGGGTATTAAGCACGTTCCCGCATGCAGATTCACTGCGTAAATTACCTGTTAGAAAACAAGATCATCTCAATAATATTGAACAGATTACATTGGATTCTCCTGTGGCAGGACAATATGCTGTGATTGTTTCAGGCTATACAGTTACAGATGGGGCACAACCTTTTTCGGTTGCTTATCAATGGGAAATTGCAGATGAGTTTCAGTGGGAATATCCTACGAACAAAGATTATTTATTAGTACAAAAAAGTGAATTACTTCGCTGGAAATCAACAAAAGCGGCTGGTCTAGGAGTACTTGAATATAGTCTAGATAAGGGGGCTACTTGGAAAAAGGGGGCTTCGGTCGATTTGACAAAACAGGAAACTCGTTGGTTAGTACCTAATTTAGTGAATACACAGGCACGCTTACGAATGACTATCGACGGTAAAACGTATGTTAGTGACACCTTTTTGCTGGTTAAAAACTTTGAACCAACCTTGAGCTATAATTGTCAAGATTCGTTAATGCTTTCGTGGGATGCCCTTGATAATACTCGAAGTTATCAGGTTTCAGTGTTACAGGGTGAAACCTTTGTTCCTTTGAAGCAAACGCAAGAAACAACGATTGTGATTGATAAGAAAAAAGTATCCTCTTCGTATTTCGCAATTACTCCCATTGCTCCAGATGGAACAAGAGGATTGCGTAGTAAAGCCTATAATTTAACGGGACAAGTAGTCAATTGTTTCTTAAAAGGATTTACTGCCGATGTCATTGATGGACAAGTATTATTGAACCTTTCGTTGTCAGAACTGGCTTTGTTGAAACAAATCTCATTTCAGCGTTTAGAGGGGGAAGAGTTTAGTGATTTGTATTCTTTTATTCCACAGACAGCATTTTTTAACTATTTTTATATAGACCCTGCTCCTAGGCAAGGAGCTAATACCTATCGAGCTAAAGTGATGTTTAATAACAATGCGATAGCTTATACTTCACCAGAACGAGTGTACTTTTTTGGCAATGCTCCTGTTTGGGTATTCCCTAATCCTGTGTCGCCAGAAGATGCTGTTTATATAAAAGCTCAAAATCCGACGGATTGTGTCTGGAAACTATATGATGCTTCTGGACGTTTAGTCGTTGAATTGCCTTTAGTAACTGGCGATGAGTTTATCCCTGCTCCTTTAACGAGAGGTACTTATATCTATCGATTATTTAAAAATGGTCAAGCTCTTGGGGCAGGAAAACTACTGGTACGATAATCAACCAACTAGCTATTTATGCAGTATTTTTTGATATTTCTAGCCTTCCTTTGTGGGGCTGTATTTCCGACGCAAGCAGCCTTAAATTCACAAATGACGAAGTTTGTGGGGCATCCTGTCTTAGCCGCATTACTCTCTTTTTTGACGGGATTAATAGGGCTATTTCTTTACGCTGTCATTGCCAAATTGCCCTTGTCATCGTTGGCACAAGCCAAAAATGCTCCTTGGTACATTTGGTTGGCAGGGCTTTTGGGGGCGTTCTATATTTCTACGGTTATTGTACTGATTCCACGGCTGGGATTTGCCCTTACTTTTGGATTAATTGTAGCGGGACAAATGGCTATTTCTCTATTATTTGACCATTACGGAATCTTGCATACGCCTATTCGAGAGATTTCAATAGGTCGTATTATTGGAGCATTATTACTAGTTGCAGGAGTGATTTTGATTCGGAAGTTTTAAACGAGGAAAGAAATTTTAACCCGTTTAATACTAATTCATAACTTACCATTTAAACATTTTTGTATGAAAACAGTAAAGATTACGCAGATGAATGGCGAACTCATTCATGAACACAGCAGTGAAGCCGCAACGATGAAAACAGCCGTTGTTGAAGCCTACAGTTTAGGAAAGTCTTTCACTAAGGCTAATTTGGCAGGTCATAACCTAAGTGGTATCAATTTAAGTGGAGCTAATTTGAGTGGTGCTTATTTATCTAAAACGCAATTGGTAGGAACTAATTTAAGTGGAGCAAACTTGAGTAATGCCGTCTTGATTCAGGCAAATTTACGAGAAGCTAACCTTGAAAATGCCAATACGAGCAATGCGAATATGTTGGGCGTTAATAGGTCATAGGACAATACAAAAATCCCGTAAGCCTTCTTGAAAGAGAACTTACGGGATTTTTATATCAATGCTTTTCCTCGCAATGATTAATCATTTCTACGATTCAATAAATTTACGTAGTAAAGCAATTGTGCTAACATGCCCAAAGCCGCCACCACATAGGTTGATGCCGCCCATTTCAAGGCATCTTTTGCCATGTCATGTTCTCTAGGAGTCGTAATGTTGCGTTCTTCCATCCATTTTAAGGCCCTGCTACTTGCATCGAACTCTACAGGCAATGTCACAAAGCTGAATAGCGTTGCCAAAGCAAAAAGAGCCACTCCAATCATTAATAACAACTTACTTCCTGTTGAATATAAGACCATTACACCAATCATTAAAAGCATGGGCGTAAAGTTATTCGCAATATTCAAAGCAGGAACTAACGTGCTTCGTAATTGAAGAAATGAATATGCTTTTGCGTGTTGTACTGCATGTCCACATTCATGAGCCGCTACAGCAGCAGCGGCAGCACTACGTCCATAATAGACATCTGCACTTAGGTTGACCGTTTTGTCCGAAGGATTATAATGGTCACTTAATTGCCCATCGACCGATAGAATACGGACATCGTAAATACCATTATCATGCAACATTCTTTCCGCAATTTCTTGTCCTGAAAGTCCGTTTGCAAGTCCAATTTCTGAATATTCTTTAAACTTACTTTTCAAACGCCAACTGACAAACATGCCTATTGCCCCGAAAAGCATCGAAATCAAATATACTCCTGTCATTGTTATAATTGTTTAATTTTTTCAATCAATTTGGTTGTAGAATAACCTTCTACTAAAGAAATCGTCTTGACTTCTCCACCATTACCGATTACAAAATCTGAGCCAACGATTGTTTCGACCGTGTAATCATCTCCTTTGACCAAAATGTCAGGTTTTATCGCCTCAATTAACTGCAAAGGTGTCGGTTCATCGAACAAAATGACAGCATCTACAAATTCAAAGGCCGCCATCATTCGAGCACGAGCGTATTCATTTACGACAGGACGAGTAGGGCCTTTTAGGCGATTTACCGAAGCATCGGTATTTAAACCGAGTACCAACTTGGTGCCTAAGTTGCGAGCCTTTTCTAAATAATCAA
Source organism: Flectobacillus sp. (assembly GCA_023255485.1). Classification (GTDB taxonomy): domain Bacteria; phylum Bacteroidota; class Bacteroidia; order Cytophagales; family Spirosomataceae; genus JALRIJ01. Next base: position 2,210 of record JALRIJ010000009.1, on the reverse strand, counting down.
TGTGTCCTAAGTGAACAATGTCAAAACATCCATTCGTAAATACCACCTTGTTATCAGCAGATTTCCAGTTCTTTACGAGTTCAATAGCATCGTTTAGCGAGTTGATTTTATTACTTGTCATGAGGTTTCGTGATAAAAATTGAGATTAAAAAAACAATAGCACCAATCACTAAAGTGGCCAACATTTGAGAGCTCTGAACAAAGGTAGAAAGCGTTCCTGCATCGTCTTTAGAAAGCCCATACATGGTTACAAAAATCGGCGATACAATAGCTGTAATAGTACCAGCTCCTCCTGGAGAGGGTAAAATCATAGCCAAGGCACCCGCTACTAAAAAGGTTAAGCCTGCAATAGGAGGGAGTCCTGCAAATTTAGGAATGGCATAAAATAAGACATAGCCCATTAACCAATACATAGCCCAAATCAAGACGCTCCAGAAGATAAAAAGGCCAGGGTTTTTAAGATGGCGAATACTGAGTAAACCATCCAATAAGCCTTTTACTTTTTCTAAGATAGTCTGAACAATGCCAATCGCTAGTATTTTTTTACGGAAAATGGCAAAAATAATTCCTCCTAACAAGACTGCTCCTAAAAGTAGGTAAATCAAGGTTGATTTATGCCCGCCATTGCCTGCATTTTGAGCCATTTGTTGTTCGATAAATGCCCAAAGTTTGTCAAAATCAAGCACAAAATGTAATAGTAATAGTAAGAAGAGCGTCACCACATCAAAAATACGGTCGGTAACAACTGTTCCCAATGATTTATCAATCGGGATACCATCACTTTTATATAATTGACTACATCGAGTAACTTCACCCAAGCGAGGCACTAAGTTATTGGCGAAATAACCCAACCAAACCGCATTGTTTACATTCATAAACGAAGGATTGTAACCAAGAGGTTCGAGGAGCATTTTCCAACGAGCTGCTCTACTACCATGAGCAATAATCATAAAGACAATCATAGCGGCTACCCACCAGAGGTTAGCATGCGAGACATCGTCCCATAATTTAGTAGGGTTGATAATTCCAGAAGCGATTGAGTACCAAATTAGACCCGCTCCAAGGACGAAAAATAGGAGGTATTGCAGTGTTTTTTTCATAGAATTCATAAAAAAAGCGATTCCTGAAAATCGCTTTTTGTTTACCTTTTCGTGTTACGTAAATACGAGATAGTTATTTAACTAATTTGTTGTTTTGGTCTGGAAAAACAAGAGCAGGTTTATGTGTCTTTGCTTCTTCCGTAGTCATTAGACCGTAAGCAATAATAATGACAATATCGCCTACTTGTGCCTTGCGAGCGGCAGCTCCATTCAGACAAATTGTTCCAGAGCCTCGTTCTCCTTTAATGACATAGGTTTCGATACGTTCTCCATTATTATTGTTAACTATCTGTACCTTTTCGTTTTCAATTAGATTCGCAGCATCCATCAAATCTTCGTCGATGGTAATACTTCCTACATAATGCAACTCCGCTTGTGTGACACGTACACGGTGGAGTTTAGATTTCATGACATGAATAAACATGACTTCGTGATTAAATTGTTATAGTGACTCGTTGCCGTATTTCGTTTTCATTGGAGACGGAACGGAGCTACTTAAAAATAGTGATTTGTCGTTTAGAACGAAAAATTTATGCAAAGATACTTGAATTATCACTACTAAAACAATCAAAGCAAATGAGAAGTTTCACGGAGTTTTTTACTTTTTAGCCAAACAATGATGACATAGCACGTATATTAAATCCAAAATTTTGCATCACTACTTTAGATAAGAATATTATCGATTAGTCGGGTTTTTCCCAAATAAGCGGCAATACACAAGGCTGTTTGGTTGGGGATGAATTGCTCAATAGGGCTTAAGCTGTCTTTATCGGCGATTTCAAAATATTCGAGTTCAATTCCTTGGATATTACTAATACTTTCTTCTATCGTATGTTTTACCTGTATGGGAGATTGCCCATTGCTCAACAAGTCTTTTCCTTTTTGTAAAGCTTTATACAAAACAGGAGCTAAGCTTCGTTGTTCAGGTGATAAGTTTCTGTTGCGAGAAGACATGGCTAGTCCGTCCGACTCACGTTGGGTAGGGCATACGACGAATTCTAAATCAAAGCTTAAATCCTTCACCAGTCGATTAACGATGGCACATTGTTGCAGGTCTTTTTGTCCGAAAAATGCTTTGTCAGGTTGAACAAGGTGGAATAGTTTAGAAAC
>JALRIJ010000099.1 GCA_023255485.1 Flectobacillus sp. | reverse complement strand
TAATCCATAGCAAAGCGGGTGCAGAAGTAACCAACGGAAGTACGATTTACATTGCAGGATTAGCTATCTTATCAGCGATATTAGCATTAGTATCCATTACGCAATTCAAGAAAAGAGTTTTACAAATGACTATCGGAGCAATTAACTCAGCCGTGATTGCTGCTACCTTAGGAACGTGTTTTTATCAAGTGTTTTTAGTAGGCATTCCGATGTTTGAACCAGAAGCACAAGGCTCATATACCATCGGTTTTTACGCAGCAGCTTTAGCCTTGTTGAGTAATATGATTGCAAACCGCTTAATCCGTCGTGACGAAATGTTAGTACGTTCAGCAGATAGAATGAGATAGATATTGGTATTAAAAAATAGAAGAAAGAGGTCAAAAGCGGAGGTTTTTGACCTCTTTCTTTTAAATAATAGTGAGGTAATTTTATATCGCTGATTTGGCATAGAATTTGTTATTTCTCGTTTAAAAACTCATTTAGTCATTGACGTACGTTCTAAACCTTACTTTGTTATACGAATAGTACAAGCCCTATTTTTCAGATATAATAAATCTTTTGCACCTAATGCTTTTCAATAGTTATTCCTTCGTAGTGTTCCTTTTCGTAACACTTTTTGTATATTATTTACCTTTCGCAAGACGCTTTCAGTTGTTAAGTCTGATACTTGCAAGCTTTTATTTTTATGCTTTCTTAAAACCGATACTTCTAGTATTGCTGATTACCTCCATTTTATTTAATACGAGTGTCAGTTGGGTCTTAGAACGCAATAGCCCCAAACGATGGGTAACGCTAGGAGTGGTATTTAATTTGCTACTCTTGTGTTTTTTTAAATATGCATCGCTCATTGTTAAAACTTTTGTCGACGAGTCTAGTTCGGGTGGATTATCATCGTTTATCGTAAGTATTCCATTACCCATAGGAATTTCTTTTTATACTTTCGAAGGTATTAGTTTACTTGTCGATTCATATCGAGGGAAAACCTCTTCAACAAAAGTCACAGGAAATACCTTTGTCGAACATCTCATCGAAACGACCCATTTCGTCTCGTTTTTTCCACATCTTATTGCTGGACCAATTCTAAAAGCACATGACTTTTATCCACAAATAAAAACAAAATATTTAAAAGACATTGATTGGAATTCGGCCTTTAAAAATGTTGTAATAGGCTTTTTTTTAAAGATGGTAGTTGCAGATAACCTAAAAGAATATACGGGTTATATGAGTTATCCATACTTCGAGAATTTATCCTCACCGACACTTATCATTTTAATGTTGGGGTATTCGTGTCAAATTTTTGCAGATTTTGCGGGCTATTCACTCATAGCTATAGGCATTGCAAAGCTATTTGGTTATGATTTACCTACTAATTTTAACTATCCCTATATTTCACAAAGCTTTTCTGAATTTTGGCAGCGTTGGCATATCTCGCTTTCTACATGGCTGAAAGAGTATTTATACATACCATTAGGGGGAAATCGGAAAGGTAATAATAGAACCTATTTGAACCTTTTTTTAGTGATGTTGCTGGGTGGTTTGTGGCACGGAGCAGGGTGGAATTATGCCGTCTGGGGCATGATTCACGGGGTAGCATTAGGTCTTGAAAGACTGCTAATTGCAACAAATGAGAGTTCAATAAAATGGATTAAATATTTGAGGAGAGGAGCTGTTTTTATGATAGTTACGGTTGCGTGGCTATTCTTTAAGTTGCCCAATTTTACGCAAGCGTTGTTGTATATTAAAAAAATGGGGACTAACTGGCATTTGCCTTTTATACCGGGTATTCGAGAAGTGTATGTGTTGATTTTTTGTATGGCTGTTGCTCTTTATCACCTTTATTATCTCTGGAAAGGTGAGCGTAAATTTCCAAAGCTGGAGATGATTTTGTTAGCAATTATGCTTTTCTTCATTATGACTAATAGTGGTTTTCAAGGCGATTTTATCTACTTCCAATTCTAATGGCAAAATTCTCTATCTTATTAGCTAGTTGTATGCTGGCAGTTTATACAACCTTGCTACACTTTTTACCTTTGCATTCGCATTTACCGCTGCATGTTCAGCAGGGAAAGCACTTGGTAGCGGAAAATTATTTATACGAGAATAATCAAAAACTGGATGTCGTTATTGTTGGTTCGTCGATGGCAGAAAGGCTTGAAGAATCAATGTTAAAGCCTTCTGTATTAAACCTAGCAATCAGTGGAGACCGTTCTACAACGGGCTTGTCGTTACTGAAACTTAATGGAAAGTATCCAAAGGTATTACTGATTGAAGTTAATATTCTTACGAGACAGGAGGATACATTATTTTTAAATTCCTATCAATCAAGTTTGGTGCAAAATTTGAAACAAACGCTTCCTTTTTTACAAGAAAGAAACCAGTTGCTTACTCGTACTCTAAACGGTATTCACGCAATACACCCGCTTGTGAAGAAAAAGCCTATTGTCTCTTCAGCTGTATTGAGTTCCGTTCAGAATAATCATTTAGCCTTGCAAAATGATACTAGCCAATTTAAAATGATTAGGCAAAATGTTAATGAGTTGAGGGATATGGTGAGTGAGTTTTCGAACAAAGGCATAAAAATTATACTGTTTAGAATGCCTTTGGAGAAACAAACTCAACAAATTTTAGATAAATCTAAAAGGGTACAATTTGAACGAGAACAGCTAACGAATAAACTACTTAATCTTCCTAATGTTCGTATGATACCCGATGACATTGTGCATGAATACCATACAACCGATGGAGTCCATTTAATAGCGGATGATGCACAGTATTTTGCTGACTATTTACTAAAAAACACAACTCTTCAGTAGCCTAAGTTGTAACGTTGATGAAACTGTAAAAGCGAGGATAAATCGTACTATTGGTATTAAAAAATAGAAGAAAGAGGTCAGAAGTGGAGGTTTTTGACCTCTTTTTGTATGGACCAATACTAAATCCACTAGTCCAAGTTACGAGCTTGAAGTAGTGGCGTAAGGTGTTAAAGTTACATATTGTTCTTTGTATTTCATTACTGTGACTTAACTAACTTGAAATAATCTTACACTTTTCAGAAATCTGAAATCTTTTAAATTTAGCGTATAGAGTTCTATGTCATGAATAATTGCCGTCGCTGCGATTAAGGAATCTGGTAGAGAGAGTTTGTGAGACAACGCATATTTTTCAACTAATTCAACAGCAAGTGTTGAAATATTAGCTTCAATAGGTAGAATATGAAGCTTCTTTAAGTCCTTACGTATTACTTGTAGTTCTTTTTTATTTCTTGCACCAAAAATCAGTTCTGCACAAGTGACATCAGAAACAGCTATATTTTGTTGTCCTATTGATTTTACGATTTCGGTAACACCTAGGTTACCTTTGTATATTTCTATCAGAATATTGGTATCACAAAGTATCATCTGTTTCTATTCCAAGCTTGTTTACGGAGTTCATTCGCATCAATATCATAATCTTCCCACATTCCTACTGCAAGCGAGAAGTCTTGTTTTTTCTCTTTTAGCATCGGTGTTGTTTTGAGTTCTGCATCAATATTCCATGATTTCAAAAAGAAAAGCAGTGCTTCCATTTTTGTAGCGTCAATATCGGTTTTTAAGATTAGCTGTTGCATAGTTGAAAATGCTGTCTAAGTGTTACTAAATTCTTCTACGAATATACACAAATTTTAAAATTAAGAAGACGAATTTCTCCCCATACAAGCATTCCAAGACTCGTATGGGAAGAAATTTTTTACACCAAACCCTCCTTCAATAAGTCGTGCAAATGAACAAAACCAACAGGTTTGTTATCGGCTTCTACGACTAATTGGGTAATGTTTTTCGACTGCATTACTTGTAAGGCTTCCGTTGCATACGCATCCGATTCGATGGTTTTTGGTGATACCGTCATGATTTCTTTAGCCGTTAATCCTGCCAAACTATCATGCGTATTTAGCATTCTACGTACATCACCATCGGTAATGATACCCGTCAATAAACCCGCTTCATTTACTACTGCCGTTGCACCTAAGCGTTTAGAGCTAATTTCAAGAATGGCTTCTTTCACGGGCGTGCTTTCCGAAACAACAGGTAGTTCATGATTGGGGTAAATATCTTCTACTTTGAGGTAGAGTTTTTTTCCTAATGCTCCCCCAGGGTGATATTTGGCAAAGTCGGTAGTCGTAAACGAGCGACATTCGAGCAAACATACAGCAAGGGCATCTCCTAAGGCAAGAGCCACGGTTGTACTGGTCGTCGGAGCAAGATTTAAGCTATCTGCTTCTTTTTCAGCGAGTGCGTGTAAGATAAAATCTGCATTTTTCCCAAGATAAGACTTGGGATTTGACACCATCGAGATTAACTTTACACCAGTACGTTTGATAAGCGGTACTAACACCTTAATTTCGGGCGTGTCACCAGAGCGTGAAATACACATGACAGTATCGTCGGGTTGAATCATTCCTAAGTCGCCATGAATGGCATCTGCGGCGTGCATGAACAACGATGGTGTACCTGTCGAATTGAGGGTGGCGACAATTTTCTGTGCAATTAATGCAGATTTGCCAATACCTGTAATAACGAATCTGCCACGGCTGTTAAGTAAGTGATTTACACAGGCTTCAAAATCAGAATCGATTTTATCGACAATTTTTAGGATGGCTTCTGCCTCCTCTTGCAAAACTTTTTTTGCTGTTGATTGAATATTTTTTACTAATTTCAATTTTAGAAACGATTTAAGATAAAGGGATTGCCTATTTTCTTTTGCAAAGATATAGCTTTATAGCCCCATTCTGAATAGAACCACCAAATATCCATTTATCAAATAACCTCAAATGAGTTTGAAGAACATGAGTGTTAGCCAAGAGACCACCAACTTATTAAAGGACAAGTTAAAAGAAACCTTTGGGTTCTCTCAATTTAGAGGAGAACAAGAAGAGATTATCAATAACACGCTCCAAGGGGAAAATACCTTTGTTATCATGCCCACAGGGGCAGGTAAATCGCTTTGTTATCAAATGCCTGCCATTGCGATGGAAGGTACTGCTATTGTTATATCTCCTCTGATTGCCTTGATGAAAAATCAAGTCGATCAAATGAATGCCTTCGGAATCAATGCACAGTTCTTGAACTCGTCGTTGAATAAGGCGGAGATGACTAGAGTGAAGAAAGACGTAACCAGCGGTGCGGTTAAGTTATTATACATTGCTCCTGAGTCGTTGAACAAGGAGGATAATTTAACATTCCTGAAACAAGCTAAAATTTCATTTGTTGCCATCGACGAAGCACACTGTATTTCGGAATGGGGACATGATTTTAGGCCTGAATATCGTCGTATTCGTAGCATTGTAGAAAGTATTGACCCTAAATTGCCGATTATCGCTTTGACGGCAACGGCAACTCCTAAAGTTCAGTTGGACATCCAAAAGAACTTAAATATGGAGGATGCTCGTTTGTTTAAGTCTTCGTTTAATCGCAAGAATTTATACTACGAAATTCGTGCAAAACGGGACGATATTGATAAGCAGATTATCCGTTTTATCAAGTCGCATCATGGTAAAGCAGGGATTATCTACTGTTTAAGCCGTAAGAAAGTGGAGGAGGTTGCTGAAGTTCTGAATGTAAACGGAATCAAAGCATTGCCTTATCATGCGGGTTTAGATGGAGACGTGCGTATGGCAAACCAAGAGGCGTTCTTGAACGAAGAAACAGAAGTAATGGTAGCAACCATTGCTTTTGGTATGGGAATTGATAAACCAGACGTTCGTTTTGTAATTCACTACGATGCACCAAAGTCGTTGGAGGGTTATTACCAAGAAACAGGTCGTGCTGGTCGTGATGGGTTGGAAGGTATCTGCTTGATGTTCTATGCAAAAGAGGATATTAACAAACTAGATAAATTCAACAAAGATAAAACCATTACCGAACGAGATAATGCTCGTATGTTGTTGAACGAAATGGTATCCTATTCAACGATGGGGGTATGCCGTCGTAAGTTGTTACTACACTATTTCGGGGAACATACCGAAAAAGATTGCGGTTATTGTGATAACTGTAAGAAACCAACACCGAAGTTTAAGGCAGAAGAAGCGGTTGTGTTGGCGATAAAAACAGTACAAGAAACAGGAGAACGTTTTGATGTGCAGCATATTGCCGATGTGATGATGGGAAATAAAAACCAATACATCACGAGCTATGAGCACCATAAATTAGATATTTTCGGAAAGGCAAAGAATTTGTTCAAGTTGAAAGATGAGGACGAAGACGATGACGACGATGAGGAGGATGAAGTAGAATTTTCGGATGAAGAAGATGAGGATGGAAACCCGATTCCGAAACCGAAAAAAGCAAAAGCTCCTAAAGCAAAGAAAAAGAAAACACACGAGCCAGAACCAATTGAGCAGTGTATTTCGTTAGTTCGTCAGATTAATGTGATGGGCTATTTAGAGAAGGATATTGAAAATTATGGCATCTTGAAGGTAAGCGATAAAGGTCGTGAATATTTGCAAGATCCATTCCCTGTTTCATTCTCGAAAGACCATGATTATGAGAACGAGCGTATTGAAGAATTAGAAGAGAAAGAGGCAGCAGCAAGTTCGGCTGGTTCGTACGATGTGGCTCTTTTCGAATTGCTGAAGAACCTTCGTAAGAAAATGGCAAAGGAGAAAAACCTTCCTCCGTATGTTATTTTCCAAGATCCTTCGTTAGAAGAAATGGCAACTACTTATCCTGTTACCAAAGAGGATATGGCTCAAATCAACGGGGTTGGTATGGGTAAGGTTGTCAAATTCGGAAAGCAATTTATCGATTTGATTAAAAAGTACGTTGAAGATAACGAGATTGAAACGGCTACCGAAGTGGTGGTGAAATCAACGGTTAATAAGTCAAAAATCAAAATTTATATTATCCAACAGGTGGATAGAAAAGTAGATTTAGACATCATTGCTGAACAAAAAGAATTAGCAATGGAAGATTTAATCGAAGAAATCGAACATATTTGTTATTCTGGAACAAAACTGAATTTAGATTACTACATCAATCAAGTAATTGAACCAGACAAACAAGATGAAATCTACGATTATTTCATGAGTGCCGATAGTGATAATATTGCTTTGGCCATGGAACAGTGCGATATTGAAGATATTACGGAAGAGGAATTACGTTTGATGCGTATTAAATTCTTATCGGAAGTAGCCAATTAAGAAACCCTATTGTATCCTTAAATTGAGCGATAACTGGCTTAATTTAAGGATACGTTGTTAATCAATCAATTTCCTTTCTAATTTGCCTAAAGGGCTTGTGGCTTAGTGCTTAGTAACGAGGCTCTTAGTGACACTATTAATTACAAATTACATGAATGTACTAATATTAGGCTCTGGTGGCCGTGAACACGCTTTTGCTTGGAAGATTTCTCAGAGTCCTCTTTGTGACAATCTATTTGTTGCTCCTGGTAATGCTGGAACAGCAGCCATTGCCACCAACTTGTCTATTGGTTATAACGATTTTGAAAAGATTGCAGAAGCTGTTTTAGCAAATAATATCGGACTAATTATTGTAGGGCCTGAAGAGCCTTTAGTGAAAGGAGTTCGTAATTACTTTGAAGCAAGAGAAGACCTGAAACACGTGTTAATGGTGGGTCCTGATGAACAGGGAGCCATGTTGGAAGGGTCGAAAGATTTTTCTAAAAACTTTATGGTAAAATATGGTGTTCCTACGGCTAAGTCGCAGACATTCACCAAAGATACCTTAGAGGAAGGACTTGCTTATTTGAGTACGCATAAATTACCAATCGTATTGAAAGCCGATGGGTTAGCCGCTGGTAAAGGCGTTATCATTGCTCAGACCTTGGACGAAGCTAACGAGACGTTGAAGGAAATGTTGGTGGATGCAAAATTTGGCGATGCAAGTAGCAAAGTTGTCATTGAAGAATTCTTGACGGGAATTGAAGTATCGGTATTTGTATTAACCGATGGCGAGTCGTACAAAATTCTTCCAGAAGCGAAAGATTATAAGCGTATTGGCGAAGGCGATACTGGCTTAAATACAGGCGGTATGGGGGCAGTTTCTCCTGTTCCATTTGCCACAGAAAAATTCATGCTTGCCGTAGAAGAAAACGTAGTGAAACCAACGATGGCAGGTTTGAAAGCAGAAGGAATTAAATATAATGGTTTTATCTTTATTGGTTTAATGAACCACGGAGGGGAGCCATTAGTAATTGAATATAACGCCCGAATGGGAGATCCAGAAACAGAAGTGGTATTGCCACGTATTGAGTCGGATTTCTTGGCGTTAATGATTGCCACTGCTAAAGGCGAATTGCACGAAGCAGACTTCCAAGTGAGTAAACAACACGCTGTAACAACAGTAGTAGTGGCTGGGGGATACCCTGGGGATTATGGAAAAGGAGCGGTGATTTCTGGTATTGATACCATTTCTGAAGCGACTGTTTTCCATGCTGGTACGAAATTGGAGGGAGATGCTGTTGTAACCAACGGCGGTAGAGTAATGGTACTTACAGGGATGTCGAATACCTTGGAAAGAGCCATCCAAAAATCACAAAAAGCTGCTCACGATATTGCTTACGATGGCAAATATTATCGTAAAGATATCGGTTTGGATGTGTTGCGTTATAGCTAGTTCAACCAAGAGATGCTTGTTTAACATATAATTAAAATGGGATGTAAATCATGTTCGACAGGTAGCTGTGGAACTCGTAATAAAGAAGACGGTAAAGTTGCAGGCTGCCAAAGTAATGGAGCTTGTGGTACGGGCGGTTGTAACAAAATGAATGTATTCGACTGGTTGTCGAATATGGATATTCCGACGTTCAGTAAGTTTAATGTCGTTGAAGTAAAATTCAAAGGAGGACGGAAGGAGTATTTTCGTAACATCAACCAAGTAGAATTATATGCAGGAGACCCTGTTATTGTAGATGTCCCTAATGGGCATCATCTTGGTTTTGTTTCGTTACAAGGAGAGCTCGTTCGTCTGCAAATGCTTAAAAAAGGCATCAAAGACGACGATGAACTACGTGTTATTTACCGTAAAGCCAACGAAAAGGATTTGGAGAAGCATGAGCAAGCAATTGCTCGTGATTTGCCAACGATGTACCGTACCCGTGAGGTAGTGAAAGAACTGAAACTCAACATGAAATTATCGGATGTTGAATTTCAATCAGATAATACCAAAGCGATTTTTTACTATTCGTCAGACGACCGTGTCGATTTCCGTGAATTGATTAAAATCTTGGCGGGCGAATTTAAGGTACGTGTAGAAATGAAGCAGATTTCGTTACGTCAGGAGGCTTCCCGAGTGGGAGGGATTGGCGTTTGCGGAAGAGAGCTTTGTTGTTCTACTTGGCTAACGGATTTCAAAAACGTTACTACTTCGGCAGCTCGTTACCAAAACTTATCCCTGAATCCTGTGAAATTATCGGGACAATGTGGCCGTTTAAAATGCTGCTTGAATTATGAGCTTGAGACGTACATGGATGCCCTAAAGGATATTCCTAGTATCGATAAACCATTGCAGACGCTTCGTGGAGATGCTATTTTACAGAAAACGGATATTTTTAAACGTATCATGTGGTTTGGGTATCGTGGCGAAGAAAGTAACTGGTTGCCTGTGAAAGTCGATAAAGTAATTGAAGTGCTTGCGATGAATGAAAAAGGAGTTTTGCCTCAGTCGTTGGAAGTACTCGATATTCAACCCATTGTTCCTGAAACAAGTACAGCCTTAAATGCGGACTTGGATAAAATGGACAAGAAGTACAGTAATGGCAAAGGGAAATCTTCTAACAATAAGGGCTTTGCCAAGCACAAAAACGAACGCAACGAGAGTCGTCCAGAGCGAAACGATAAAAAAGAGTTTAAGGCTGAGCGTAAAGACATAAAACCTGAGAATCCAGAGAAAAAAGGAGGACAAGAACGCAAGGAGCGTCCAGAACAACGTTCGGAACGTTTTGTGAATAAACCGAAAGGGAATAATCAGGCTAAGCCAGTTGCCAATACGGAAGCGAAACCTGTAGCGAATGGAGATAGCCCACAAGCGAAGCCTTCACAACAGACTGGGCAACACCAGAAGGTGCATAAACCAAATCATCAGAAGCAGCAAGGAGGAAATCCACAAGGGTCTAAGCAAGCAAAACCTGAAAACGCAAACCAAGCGAATGCAGGACAGTCGCAAAACCCAGCCCCCGCACCAAAGCAAAAGCAACCACAGCATAACAACAGTGGAGGGCAAGGCAAAATGCAGGGAAAAGGACAACATCCACACGGAGGACATAAATCTGGGAATAAGCCAAATTCAAATAAACCACAAAATCCAAAACCTCCTACACAAGAATAGGTTTTGATAACAACTAAGAAGGTGAAACAAGTTATAAGCTATATTACTTTTTGTACTTTTTCGATATTACTGTATTCGTGTAATAATAGTAATGTAGAGGTGTTGATGAAAGATAATTATGACATTGCCGATGCCAAATGGTTTGTGAAAGATGCTCCGAGTTTTAGTTTTGAGGTAACCGATCAGCGTAAAACATACGATGTGTATTATAATGTGCGTAACAATCGGACTTATCCTTATTATAATTTGTACGTAACTCACTACTTAACGGATAGTGTAGGCAAAGTAATCCATCAAAAATTAGATGAATTATTGTTATTTGACCCCACAACGGGAAAACAGCTAGGCGATGGTCTAGGCGATGTTTATGATCATAAAGTATTAGGTTTTAAGAATTTCAAGTTTCCACACACAGGGAAATATAAAATCCAAATACGTCAATATATGCGACAGGATCCTATTCCTGATATTATCAGTATAGGCGTTTCCATAGAAAGTAAAAAAGTACAATAAAAAACTCCCCATCGAATGTTGTTCGGTGGGGAGTTGTTGTTTTATTGAACAAGAATAATTGTCTTCAATGCTGTATGAAGGCTGTTG
>JALRIJ010000098.1 GCA_023255485.1 Flectobacillus sp. | reverse complement strand
AATCGGTTGCTCTGTATTGGTCACCAAATGCGTGACGACCAATCATAATTGGTGCAGTCCAGTTTGGTACTAAACGAGGCACGTTAGAACAAACGATTGGCTCACGGAATACAGTACCATCTAGGATGTTACGGATTGTTCCGTTTGGAGAACGCCACATTTGTTTTAAGCCGAATTCAGCAACACGTTGCTCATCTGGAGTGATGGTAGCACATTTGATACCTACACCATATTTTTTGATTGCTTCAGCAGCATCAACGGTTACTTGATCGTTCGTTTCATCACGATATTCCATACCTAAATCGTAGTATTTAATATCTAAATCTAAGTAAGGAACAATCAATTTATCTTTGATAAATTTCCAGATAATTCGAGTCATTTCGTCCCCGTCAAGTTCAACAACAGGGTTAGCAACTTTAATTTTTTCCATTTTGTAAGAAAATATTATTCGTGATTATTTGTGCGTAATTTGTTTAAAACGCTATTACGAGTGCAAATGTACGCAATGAATTGATATGTAAGGAATTTTCTTGAAATAGAAAGTGGAATATTTTATTTTCATATTGGTAAAATACTATATTCTCTTCTTTAGCAGGCTCTTTCAAGAGGCTTAATTTACTAAATAAACATTTCCTAAGCTACCAATCATCACGAGCTTACCTTTACTGTTTATGGTCAAGTCAAGAATACTATCATTACCAACGGGATTTTGCTTTGTCCATTCCACTCCTCCATCGCTTGTTTTATAAACTTCTCCCTTGCCATTATTAGAAATAATCGCATAGCCCGTACTGCTATTAATAAAGCGTATTTTTTGAAAATCGCCTGTAATCGTTGACACTACGGGTGTCCAGCTTATTCCTGCATTCGTTGTTTTGAGGAAAGTACCTGCCGTACCTGCTACGATGAAATTTTGTTCAGAAAGTACTGCAACCGTTTGAAGGGTATTGCTTTGTGTGGTATGAATAAATGCCCAATCCCATGTGCCAGTACTGTTAAGTACGGCTTTGGCAACTTTACCTCCTTCGCCCGCAAAAACAACGACTTTGTTTTCGAGTGAATGACTTGCTTTTAAGTAGCCGTCTAGGGTAATGTATCCAGCAGGAAGGTTCATCGATGCCCAGTCGAAGCTATAGATTTCTGTATACTTTCGTCCGTGGGTATTATCAAACAAGAGTTTAGTTAAAAAGGCTTCTTGGGTTTTAGCAGGGGTAATAGCCACCACCGTTTCGGATAGTCCTGCAATACTTTGCCAAGAACTCGCCGCATTTGTACTCGCACCAAAATAATTACCCGCTACTAATCCTTTGGCATCGCTCATAAAATAGACAGCGTTCATCGTTTGGTTAAAGCTGCTATTATTGACCCATGTTTTTCCCCCATCACTTGATTTGTAGAGCAGATTACTGCCTGCTGCATTATTGCCGAGAGCATAGACGATGTTGTCGCTCGGAAAGCTGATGGATTTGACAGTAAAATTAGGAATGTTTGCACTAATAGGAATGGTCGGATTAGGTGCTGGTATGACTGGGGTAATGGGTGTTTCTTGGCTCTTACTACAGGCAAATGCACCTGAGAGAAGCATGAGAATACAGCCAATTTTAGAGATGTTCATATCGAATTGTTGGGTTATAATTGTCTAAACTACTTTGTTCTTAGACATGGGTTGTTTATTTTGCACCCCAATTTAACAGTACCTAGCTTTTAGAACAAAAATGACTGATTATATTTTAAAAATTGATTGTCCCGATGAGAAAGGGCTCGTTCACAAAATTACGGGAGTGCTCTTCTTTAATAACTTGAATATCGAACGTACTGACGAGTTTGTAGATCGTGAAAATGAACATTTTTTCATGCGTGTGGCCTTTTCGGGTTCGGCTAATCCTGAAAAAATAGAGGATGGTCTTCGAGGTATTTTGCCTAATACGGCCAATATCGCTTTGACCGAAAAGCAAATCAAAGATGTCGTTATTCTTGTCACCAAAGAGCACCATTGTTTGAGTGATTTATTGATTCGTAATCAGTTCAAGGATTTACCTTTTAATATCTTAGCGGTTATTGGCAATCATGATGTATTGCAACCACTTACCGAAAAGTTTGATATTCCTTTCCACTATTTGCCTGCAAGTGGTACTGATGATGCTTCTCGTTTGGCACATGAAAACCAGATTCATGAGCTTTTAGCTGATTATGACTTTGACTTTCTGGTATTAGCAAAATTCATGCGGGTTTTAACGCCTGATTTTACCAAGCGGTACCGTCATAAGACTATAAACATTCACCACTCATTCTTACCTGCTTTTATTGGAGCTAATCCGTATCGTCAGGCCTTTAATCGTGGGGTGAAGATTATCGGAGCAACAGCCCACTTTGTGACAGATGATTTGGATGAAGGCCCAATTATTTTTCAAGATGTCATTCGAGTAAATCATACCAAAACGGCTGTTGAAATGGCTGCCGCAGGACGAGATGTAGAGAAAATTGTGTTGGCAAAAGCCCTTAAATTTGTATTTGAAGACAGAGTGTTTATCTCAGGCAATCGAACGATTATTTTTGAATAAGAAATCAAGGTGAATGATTAATGCGTAATGATGAATGTGTAATTGTAAGAGGAGTTAGTCTTTTGTTTTAATTTATTGATAATAAATGACTTAATTCTTAATAGTTGTACATGGCTCATTACACATTAATTCACCATTACACATTAACCATTCACGTTTCTAATTCATAGAGCTAATAAGATCTCCCCGTTGTTTTTGCTCTTCTTCGCTGATACTAACTTCTCTTTCGATAATCATTTGTTTATCTTTACTTGCTAATCCTGTAGTCTCGATTTTTATATTTCTACTAAAAGAAGCTTGATTGGTTTTAATGGATAACGAGTAAATCCCGTCTTCTAGCCGAGCTATGTTTAATAGCATGGAATAATTGCTTCGTCTGTAAAAAATATCATCTTGAAATAATTGATTACTGTTATTTTTTAGCTGAATGAACAGCAGTTCATTGCTTGGGTTATGGACGGCTATTTTGAAAGCTAGAGGGTCTTCACTTGAGGATAAGTTGACATAAAAATGGTCGTTGCTGTTATTTTTTTCGACTTTAGTATGATGATGTTCTTCTCGTAATGAGATGTACTGTGCGGTAATGCACTTTGAAATAACTAAAAAGGCAAAGGTCAGAGAAACCTTTGCGAAAGACACAGGTAACTTCATAAAAAATGGATTAATTAGTTAAATATTTTTAATTAGGGGCGGATTATTTTCAGAGGAGACTACTTTAAAAGTATATACAAAATTATCGGTATTTGCCAAGAAATAAAGTATTTGCGTCAACTATTTGCCTGCTTATTGTCACTTTTTTTTCGAGTCTTTTTTCTTTTGTCTGGTAATACGTCTTTTTTTGTACCTTTGCAGATAAATTCCTCATAATTACTCCAAAAGTCTCCTCGAATTTGCCGAGGGAATTTAGATTTTTAGGTGAATGATGAGGCTAGTTAAGGATATATTTAGGAAAAGATAACGATTAATAGAGACCAGAAATGTTTGAGAATTTAAGCAGTAAACTGAATACCGCTATGCGTACCCTGAAAGGGAAAGGACGCATCACGGACGTAAACGTAGCCGCAACTGTAAAAGAAATTCGTCGTGCTTTAATGGATGCCGATGTAAACTACAAAGTTGCAAAAGAAATTACTGACCGAATCAAGGAAGAAGCAATGGGACAAAAAATCCTAATTGCTGTTGACCCAGGTCAGATGTTGGTAAAGATTGTTCACGATGAATTAGTGAAGTTGATGGGTGCACAAGTGCAAACAATCAACCTAAAATCAGACCCTTCGATTATCTTAATTGCAGGTTTACAAGGTTCTGGTAAAACTACGTTTTCAGGGAAGTTAGCACAATACCTTAAAAAATCAGGTCGCAATGTATTATTAGTGGCTTGTGATATTTACCGTCCTGCGGCGATTGATCAGTTGAAAGTGCTAGGAGAGCAAGTGGGTGTAGATGTATATGCAGAACCTGAAAATAAAAATGCCGTTGAAATTGCTCAAAATGCCTTAGCGTATGGGCGTAAAATGGGCAAACGTGTAATTATTGTCGATACTGCGGGTCGTTTGGCTGTAGATGAGGCAATGATGAACGAGATTGCTGCTGTGAAAGAAGCGATTAAGCCGTCAGAAACCCTATTTGTAGTGGATTCAATGACAGGGCAAGATGCCGTGAATACAGCTAAAACATTCAACGAGCGTTTGAACTTTGATGGGGTTGTACTAACGAAATTAGATGGTGATGCTCGTGGTGGTGCTGCCTTGTCGATTCGTTACGTAGTTGAGAAGCCAATCAAATTTATCTCGACAGGAGAGAAAATGGATGCCTTAGACCAGTTCTATCCTGACCGTATGGCAAGCCGTATTTTAGGCATGGGTGACGTACTATCGTTGGTTGAAAGAGCTCAAAATGCCTTTGATGAAGAAGAAGCAGACCGTATCAATAAGAAAATCCGTCAAAACCAATTTAGTTTTGAAGACTTCTATTCGCAGTTACAACAAATCAAAAAGATGGGTAACATCAAAGATTTGATGGGTATGATTCCGGGAATGTCACAAGCGGTGAAAGATGTAGATATCTCGAATGATTCTTTCAAACCAATCGAAGCAATTATTCAATCAATGACTGCTGCCGAACGCCAGAAACCTGAAATTTTGGATATGTCTCGTAAGAAACGTATTGCCGCAGGTTCTGGAACTTCTGTACAACAAATTAACAACTTGTTGAAACAGTTTGAGGATATGCGAAAAATGATGCGTATGATGAATAAGGTTCAGGATGGTAAAATGAAAATCCCTGGAATGCCTAAACGCTAATCCTTTATAAAAGCCTCCTTTGTTGATGAAGGGAGGCTTTTATAATTTGAAATAAAACACTCGTAGACTCGTTAAATACCTAGTAAATACAAGAGTACCTGTTAACTTAGTCACACATAAACTAGCTATCCATTTATCGTTAGTAGTAAGAAATAGTTATCTCATTCATATTTTCTCATAGGTTTGTCGTATAAAGGCATTGATTGAATTATCATTATACTGAAAACTAAGATATTTTCGTAAACGATATTTTAATATTGAATAAAAAATAGTAACTTCTGTCAGGTTTTGGCCCAATCAATACTAACATACCACCCTTACTAAGTGATTGACTGCAAGCGGTTGGCAATGGAAATAATAGCGTTCTGTTGTCGAGCTATTGCGTCTGGTAATCCTTACCCTTAAAATATGAAAGGTATAATCTTTACTGCATTCCTAGATATGTCCGAAGAATTATATGGATACAAGCTAGTTGATGAACTGATAGAAGAGTCTAATTTACCATCGAAAGGAGTCTATACGGCTATTGGAACGTATGACTTCTCAGAAATGGAAACCTTACTAATGAATCTGAGTCGGAAGGTTAATGCCCCTCCAAATAGCTTACTTGAAACATTTGGTAAATATCTGTTTAGTGTTTTATCAAAAACATATCCATATTTTTTTGCAAGAATAACAACGTCTTTTGATTTGTTAATATCGGTTGACTCTCACATTCATGTAGAGGTTAGGAAATTATACCCTGACGCAGAACTTCCTCATTTTGAAGTAACTCGAGTTGCTGAAAATATCTTATGGATGGATTATCATTCTGATCGAAATATGAATGCTTTAGCCTACGGATTAATTCAGCAATGTATTTGTCATTACGGAGAAAAAGCTACCATTTCACAGCAAGTACTGGAAGATAAACAAAACGCCACTCGATTTGAAATAGTTATTGAGCCATGAATAATGAAGAAATAGAGCTACTCAAGCGTCAGTTAGCACGGGAAAGAGCAGCAAGACAAGAAGCGGAATCTATTTTAGAGGTAAAGTCTCGAGAACTGTACGAGGCTAACATGCACTTATCTTCTTTAAATAAAACGCTAGAAAGTCAGATACAAGAAAAATTAGCCGAATTAGGTGCTTCCGAACAACGCTATAAAGAAATAGTGGAGTCGGTTCGTGATATTATCTATCGAACAAGCCCAGATGGATACTTCATCTATGTAAATCCTGTTGTAAAAAATACCTTGGGGTTTACAGAAGAAGAAGTTATTGGACTTCATTATACGTCTCTGATACACCCTGACTATCGGGATGAAGCGGTAGAATTTTACCGAAAGATGTATCAAGAAAAACAAGAGCATTCGTATTACCGCTTTCCTGTGATTGCTAAAGACAACTCGATTGTTTGGATTGGACAAACCCTCAATATTATTCGTAATGAAGAAGGACGGGTGGTTGAGTTAGTCGCAGTAGCTAGAGATATTACTGACCGAATTAAGGCGGAAGAGGATTTGGCCAATACACAGCTTCGGTTATCAACGCTAATTACCAACTTGCACTCCGCAGTGCTCGTAGAGAACGAAGAACGAGAAATCGCTCTGGCCAATCAACGTTTCTGTGATATGTTTGGGATTCCACTTAGCCCCGAACAAATGGTTGGCATGAATTGTAGGACATTTGCAGATAGTGCCAAAGCGTTATTCCAAGATCCAGACGGATTTGCGAATCGGGTAGAAGAGCTTTTGCAACGTAGAGAAGCTACGGTGCACGAAGAATTACGGATGGTAGATGGACGGGTGGTAGAGCGAGATTTTATTCCTGTGTTTCTAAAAAACCATTATTTGGGACATTTATGGAAATATACCGATGTGACGGATAAGCACAAAGCCCAAGAACAAATTCGAAGAAGTGAGGAAAAGTACCGAGGTATCATGGATAATATGGAGCTTGGACTGATGGAAGTGGATGAAAATGAGATGATTGTGAAGGTGTATGACCGTTTTTGTAAAATGGTTGGTTATACGAAAGAAGAGTTGGTTGGTAAGTCAGCACCCGAGCTGTTTGTAGATAAGAGCGATCCTGTAGTGAAAATATTACAGGAAAATAACGAAAGACGAAAGAGAGGTGAGGCGAGTTCTTATGAAATGAAATTGCTCAAAAAAGATGGTACGCCAAGTTGGATGCTGATTTCTGGGGCAGCTATCATGGATGAAAATGGAGTTCAAACAGGTTCTATTGGTGTACATTATGACATCACAGAACGGAAAATGTTGGAACAAGAGCTAAGTGAAGCCAAACAGGTAGCAGAGGAGGCTCGTCATGCAGAGAAGCAATTCTTAGCGAATATGAGCCACGAAATTCGAACACCACTGAATGCAATTATCGGGATGACTCACTTGCTGTTTGATACCCGACCAACGGAAGAACAAACGGAATATCTTGAAATCCTGAAAACTTCTTCGACTTTCTTGCATAGCTTGATTTCTGACCTATTGGATATGGCTAAGATTGAAGCAGGTCGGATTGAAGTACATAAGAAAGAGTTTGATTTGGTAGGCTTGCTGAAAACGGTACACAAGGTATTTGAATTAAAGTTGAATAATCGCCTTGTTGAAATGCGTTTGGAAATTGACCCTAAAATCCAAAATAATGTCATTGGGGATGATCTATTGCTTAATCAAATCTTGCTCAATTTGGTTGGTAATGCGGAGAAATTCACGGAGAGGGGAAGTATTGTATTGTCTGCTGAGATTGTCGATGAAAACGATAGACAAATGAATGTCAAACTTTGCGTGAAAGATACGGGAACAGGAATACCAAAGGATAAGCAAGGAATGATTTTCCAGAAGTTTAAGCAAGTGAACGCTCACGGACATAAACACAAAGGAACTGGATTGGGTTTGGCCATTACCAAAGAACTAATAGATTTGCAGGGAGGAACAATTTGGCTTGAAAGTGAGGAAGGATTAGGATGCTCATTTACCTTTATCTTACCTTATATAAAAGGCTCAAAAGACTTTATTCCGATTGCTTCTAACGAAACGAAAGAAGGAAAAAGTAATGAAATGGATAATGGTTACATTCTCGTTGTAGAAGACAATGTGATGAACCAGAAGTATATTGGTACGCTTTTGAAAAAATGGAATCGGAGATTTAAATTAGCAAATGACGGACGAGAAGCGATTGAATTTACTCATAATGAGAAGTTTGACCTAATCTTTATGGATATTCAAATGCCGCACGTAGATGGTTATGAAGCAACTATTTCGATACGAAGTACGAACAATTACAATACAAATACTCCCATCATTGCCCTGACAGCTTCGGCAATGTTAGACCAAAAGGTACGAGCAATGGAAGTCGGTATGGATGATTTTTTACCAAAACCTTTTGCTCCGAGTCAGTTGGTGAGTATGCTAAAAAAATATGCAAAGACGGAAGAACAAACAAAAGAAGAAGTGAAAGAAGAATCAGTAGAAATGGAAGACTCAGAAGAGAACGTATTAGACTATGCTCGTTTGGAAGAACTATACGAAGATGATGTAGAATACCAAATTGATATGTTTGAAACTTTTTTGAACGATGTATTACCTGATTTTTATAAAATACGCACTCTTTTAGACCAAGGAGTACACGAAGAAGTTGGAAAGTTGGCACATAAATTGAAACCTACCTTTGGTATGGTAGGATTGACGGATGTAGAATCTAAAATGATTGAGTTTGAGAAAATGGCAAAACTTGGAAGTATCCCTAAAGAGTTGTTAGACGATAAATTAGAGGTAATTACTTCGATATTAACTAAAAAGTTGCCAATTTTGAGAAAAGAACTGGAAAAACTCCAAAACATGAGCGATTCTTAACCGAATTTGTAGAAAAGCTAAACCTTGCTTGTAGCATGAAATTAAAGTGTATCATTGTTGATGATGAATTAATGGCGAGAAAGCATTTACAGCGTCTCGTTGACCAACATACTGGCTTAGATTTACTCGGTGTTTTTGAAAATGCAGAGGATGCCCTTGTGTTGTTACGAGAACAGGATGTGGATTTGTTATTACTGGATGTTGAAATGCCCGGATTAAGTGGATTTGATTTGTTGGGGCAATTGGCTTCGATGCCTTTTGTAATCATGACAACATCAAAAGTAGAGTATGCGTTTGAAGCGTATGAATATCAGGTAACGGACTATCTAAAAAAGCCAATTATTGCTCCTCGCTTTAATCTTGCAGTTGAAAAAGTGCTTGATTTAGCCGCTAGCAAATTGGCTGAAAAAGAAGCAGGAGGAAGCCATAACGAGATTTATATTAAACATGAAGGACGCTATATTCGCTTGCCTTATGAGGAAATTCAATTCATTGAAAACGTAGGAGACTATGTTAAAATTTTTACGGCTAAAAACTCGTATATCGTGCATTCAACGATGAAAAGCTTGGATGAAAAATTAGGAAGGAATTTCTTGAGAGTCCACCGTTCGTTTATTGTAAGCCTCAATAAAATCGTTGATATTGAGGAGAATACGCTCGTAATTGGGAATAAAGTAATCCCTATCAGCCGAGCCAATAAAGCCGAATTAATGAACCGCTTAAATATGCTCTAAGGGTATAGATGGCAATAACAAAAACGCCTTGCAAATATGTTTGCAAGGCGTTTTTGTTTTACTGAAGAATGACTAAGGCCGCCGCAGGAAGGAGAATTTCGTTGCCTTGAAGACTAGCTTTGGTTGACGCCGAATGGAACAACAGCTTTTTGAATTTTTGTGTTTCTTTCGTTAAAAGAACTTTTTGAGGCTGATTTGTTAAATTTTGAATGACTAATAAATCGCCTGTTTTATGCGTACGAACGAAGGATAAAATACCTTGTTGATTCATGGTACTTGCTTTTAAATTAGGCTTTTCTACCTGAGCAAGAGCTGCATATTTTTTACGTAATGCAATGAATTTTTTGTAGGTATTAAAAATGGAGTTCGGGTCTTTTTCTTGAACAGCTAAGGAAGTAACGGTAGCATCCGTCGTGAAACGTGCTTTCATCCATTTGGTTCTGAATGTGTCCTTCAGAGGAGCGTCCCAAAGGAAAGGCTCTCGTAGGTTTTCGTCTGGCTTTTCTCCCAACATCCCAATTTCTTCTCCATAATAAATGAAGGGTTCGCCTGGTAAAGTCAACAACAATTGTGCTGCAATTTTCATTTTGGTTTTGTCTCCTTTTACGACACTACCAATACGGGTTTGGTCATGATTGTCGATGATGGTTGCGTCGATGAAGTTGGCATTCTGTGTGCCAAAATTACGGTAGTCATCCATCAATTTCTGAATAAAATGTTGGTTATCATTTTCTTCATTTACTAATTTCTGGATTGCTCCACAGGCATCCATGTGGAAATTGGCGGGTAAACCTTTGAAATAAGGAGCAACTTTATCGGCACTTGCCCAAACTTCTCCTACTAAATAAACATTCGGGTTTACCGTAGTGAGTTCCTGTCTGAATTCTTGCCAAAAAGCATGAGACTTTTCCGCTTCCCAGTCTGGATAAATATGTTTGGCTGCATCCAAACGGAAACCATCAACGCCTACATCTTGTAACCAGTATTTGGCCATTGAATAGATTTCTGCTCTAACTTTTGGGTTATCGTAATTTAAGTCGGGCATACCACTCCAGAACAAGGCATAAAATTTTTCTGTGTCGCTTTGTTTTACAAAATGCCATGGATTGATTTCCCATGAGTCGCCCGATTGTTCACGGGTAGCAATACCCATCGAGTCAATTTTTTGAGGAGTCATCCAAACATAGAAATCACGATAAGGATTGTCTTTCCCCTTTTGAGCTTCTAAAAACCAAGGGTGTTTGCTACTGGTGTGATTGATTACCAAGTCTTTGATAATCTTGATGTGGCGTTTGTGAGCTTCTTGAATTAACTTTTTATAGTCTGCTAATGTACCGTATTCGGGGTCTATTTGACGGTAGTCTTCTACATCATATTTATGGTAGGATGCTGATTTACAAACAGGGGTAAGCCAAAGGGCATCGACTCCGAGTGAAGCAAGGTAATCGAGTTTGGAGGTGATTCCATTGATGTCACCGATGCCGTCGCCATTGGAATCGGCAAAAGAACGTACGAATATCTCGTAGCAAACCTCTGGTGTTTTCTTTTGAGCCTTTACTCCAAAGAAAGTCATCAGGAGGGTGATAAGTAGTATCTTTTTCATGATTTGTAATTTTTAACGAGTAATGGTTAATGCGTAATGAG
>JALRIJ010000097.1 GCA_023255485.1 Flectobacillus sp. | reverse complement strand
GTTTTGCAGCGGCTCTGGGTACAATTCTTTTGAAAAACCCCTCATACAAGCCGTATGAGGGGTTTTTTCATTTAGACATTTCAACATACCCCCTCAAATAGCTGCAAAAACACCTAAATTCTCAAGTTCATTTAGACATTTTTGAATTTCAATTATTACTTCGCACGTCTTTTCTTTTCCCCAAGCAACCTTTCCGATGGTTTCCTCGTATTGCCTCTGTACATAAACCAATTTATTCTTTCATTATGAAAAAAATGAACCTTTTAAAACTTTTCTTGATTGTCTCAACCTTATTTACTGTAAGCTGTGCAAAAACAGAAGAGGCAACAGTTACTCCTGT
The DNA here is from genome assembly GCA_023255485.1 of Flectobacillus sp. Classification (GTDB taxonomy): domain Bacteria; phylum Bacteroidota; class Bacteroidia; order Cytophagales; family Spirosomataceae; genus JALRIJ01. The sequence goes on along the minus strand of JALRIJ010000097.1, from coordinate 10,786 downwards.
AACTCCTGCAAAACTGACTTACGAGGCCAATATTAAAGCAATTTTTGTGGCTAATTGTAGTCCTTGCCATTTAGCAGGTGGGGTAAAAACAAATAAGTGGGATGATTTTGCCACAGCTAAAACAAACGTAACGTTGATTTTAGATCGTATCCAGCGTGATGTTACGGCAACGGGTTTTATGCCCAAAGGTAAAACGACTCCAGTACCAGCTACTGATATTGCTAAAATCAAGCAATGGGTTGCGGATGGCTTATTAGAGAAGTAGTATAAAAAAATCCCACTAAGCAACTTAGTGGGATTTTTTTATACTGATACAGTTGTTACAATTTTCTCGAAATCATTAAGCCGTCTCTGATAGGCATTAAGATATTTTCTGTTCTAGGGTCGTCGTGACACATTTTATTGAAGTCTAATAAATTTTGTGTGTCTTTGTCGATTTTTTTTCCTTCTTGAATGTTGGCTACCTTACCACTCCAAAGTACATTATCTGAAATAATAAAGCCTCCCTGACGCACTTTGTCGAATACCAGATGGTAGTATTTTGTGTAGCTCATCTTGTCGGCATCAATAAAGACCAAATCGAAGGTTTCGTCTAAAGTTGGAATAATAACAGCAGCATCTCCAATACGGTAGTCTATTTTATGAGCAAATTCCGAGGCCTCAAAAAAGCTACTGGTAAACTCCTCGAGTTCTTCGTTGACATCGATAGTAATGATTTTACCGTCTTCCGTGAGCCCTTCAGCAAGACAGAGTGCAGAGTAACCTGTGTATGTCCCTATTTCTAGGATACGTCTAGGACGTAGCATTTGGACAAACAGCGATAAAATCCTTCCTTGGATATGACCAGAAAGCATCCGAGGTTGTAAAATATTGACGTGAGTATCACGATTTAATTTTGCTAATAAGGGCGTTTCTGGACTCGTATGAGCATCAGAATAGTCACTGATATTTTGAGGGATGAAATCCATCGAATTGAAATTAGAGTGTTGAATTGGGTAAACGAGTTTTAACTCGTTTGGATTAGGTAAACAGGTTTTAATTGGGGTAAACGGGTTTTAACCCGTTTTTCAACTTAAAAGCAACGGGTTTAACCCCATTTACCCAACCCGTTGACCTATTACTTCGTAGCGATATAAAAGAAGTCTAAACATTCTTCTGCATCGTCATTCAAGAAATAATCTTGATAAGTAATACCTGAAACCAAAGAGTTATCAGATTTTTGAATGATGTTTCTGCTCAAACGGTTGGCAATATCATAAGGGATTTGTAACATCCATCTTGGTAAACGGTATTGCAAATTGAAAACATCAAAGCGAGTTATTTTTTGTACGGAACGTTTATTTTCTTCGTAATATGCCATTACTTTATCGTTACCATGCACCCCTTTTGTTTCAATACTAGCAAAGCTTTTTAGAATTAAGGCTTTTAATTCTGAAGCTAAATATTCACGAACGTGCCAAGGGTTGCGAGAAAGGGAATATTTACGGTTGACAGTTGTTAGAATTAATTTTCCTCCTGGCTTTAGCACACGGTGAGCTTCTTTGATAAACTCTGCATCGGGCTCGATGTGTTCGATTACTTGAAACGTTACCACATAGTCAAAGGTATTATCTGCTAGTCCTTTCAAAGGAGGCAAGAACATATCAATAAAGGTGAAGTTAGGGTAGTCTGCACTTAATTTAGTCATTAAGGGTTCGTTCTTATCTACACCTGTGTAATTACTAACCGATGGTGCTAAAACGCCCACACCTCGTCCTGTTCCACAACCAATTTCTAATAGATTACCCGAAACCATTTTAGCGGCTTCTATATAAGGAAACAACAAACGCTGGTGAACAGGGTTGTCGGAGATGATTTCTGAAGAGGCGATTTCTGTCGTTTTGTACATGAGATTGCGTTATTCGTTCCGTATTAATTACGTTTTTTGGTTAGCAAAGATAAATATTATGCCAAAAATACCGCTTTTGCTTGACATGAGGAAAATACTGATTAAATTGGTTCGTTAAAATACTATATTTTAGTGTTTTTATGGACGTGTTTTTAGCTATTAAGAAAAAATAAGATGAAACGAATCAGTACTTTTTTATCACTCATTGTATTATTGGCTGGTTGTGTTGCCTCCAACACAACTCCAACAACCAAACAGGTGGATAAAACGGCCTCTACAATTCAGTCGATTGTAACGAAAACCAAATTTTTAGATAATGGTACTTCTTTAAGAGTATATGTTCATCTTGATTTGGACAGAACAGCTACGCTAGAAAGTATAGCACAGGAATTATCACTGCGATATACCCTGTATCCTGACTTTATGAATAAAACGATTTTGGAGCAGAGATCATTAAACTTATCGAATGCTAAACTGTTGCAAAATAAAGAAAACTGGATGCTAATTTTTGATGTGCCTAAACCTAAAGAGTTACTGACTGGGGTATTGGTGTTAGCCATCCAGGATACTAAAACGGGTGCGGAAACAAACGCTACGACTTTGCTTCGTTTTCAATCCATGAAATCGTCAGATTACTTTACGTTTTTTGATAAAACAGGAACAATTCCGTACGTTGGAAATTACTTTACGGCACAAGATACGGTTATCTTGAAAAGTTTAAATAGCCAAGAACAGACATTTAAGGCTTTCCGTTATCAGTTCGATTTTGACCCCGCACAGTCTCCTATGGCTACTGCTCCTCGTCAGGCTCAACGCCAGCTATTTGTTGATTCATCGTTTTCGATTACTTCAAATAAACTGTATAACTTTAAGGATGAAGCTTTATTTTATTTCACAAAAGATACAGCGGATGCCTACGGAGTGGGTTTTGTGGTAGGAGATAAACGCTATCCTCGTTTGACTCGTCCCGAAAAACTAGTTAAACCGCTGATTTATATGAGCACCAATGCCGAGACACAAGATTTGCGGGATTCAAAAGTAAGTAAAATAGCCTTGGATAATTATTGGTTGAATCTAACACAGGGGAATCAGCAATTATCAAAACGTATCATCAAGGCATATTTTCAGCGAGTGGCTCAGGCAAATGAATTATTTACCTCGTATAAAGTAGGTTGGAAGACCGACCGTGGAATGGTTTGGATTATTATGGGTACACCTACAAGAGTTACTAAAACTCGTGATAAAGAGATTTGGACTTACGTGCGTAATAGTCAATATTCGGAAGTGAATTTTACCTTTAATAAGCGAGCTAACCAATTTACGGACGATCATTATGAGTTACAACGTTATGCAGAGTTTCAATCAATTTGGTTTCCGACGGTAGAGCAATGGCGTAATGGTGATGTTGTTGTTCGATAAATTTGATTACGGGTAAAAAATTACGACCTTTGTATAAATTTAAAAGCATACGTATGTCAGAAGAAAAGAAGTTTGATGGACCAAGAAAACCATTCAGACATTTTAGTCCACAACCAAAGATTGATAATAAGGAAATTGTTTTCGGTATTCAACCCGTTTTAGAGTGTTTGCGTGCAGGAAAAGAAATAGATAAGATATTAGTTCAGCGTGAATTAGGAAGTATTGAAGTATTGGAATTTGCTCGTTTGAGAGGTATTCCCGTACAAAAAGTTCCTAGTGAAAAACTAGATAGAGTAACTCGTAAAAACCACCAAGGGGTTATTGCCTTTGTGTCGGCGATTAATTACGCCAAGCTTGAAAACGTCATTGCCGATGTATATGAAAAAGGACAAGTTCCTTTGTTATTGGTATTAGACCGTGTTACGGATGTGCGTAACTTTGGAGCAATTGCTCGTACTGCGGAATGTACAGGCGTAAATGGAATTGTAATTCCGACTCGTGGTGCAGCAGAAATCAATGCGGATGCCATGAAAACGTCGTCGGGAGCCTTGAACTTTTTACCTGTTTGTAGGGAAGAGAATTTGTATAAAACAATTCAGTATCTTCAAAACTCAGGAATTCAGGTAGTGGCTTGTTCGGAAAAAGTATCTAAAAATATTTATGATGTTGACTTTACGATTCCAACAGCGATTGTGATGGGTTCTGAAGAAGATGGTATTTCGGATGAGTTATTACGTGCAGCCGATGAATTGGCCGCTATCCCGATGCAAGGACGAGTAGGTTCATTAAACGTTTCGGTAGCGAATGGCGTCATTTTGTACGAAGCAATTCGTCAACGTTTGAGTACTCCATTGTAAGATTTCTGTAGAATTTTTATAAAAAAGAAGAGCTTCCTGATTCGTCAAGAAGCTCTTCTTTTTTTATGTTCTTTTTAGCACATAAGGCGAAGCTTGTGCCGTTGGCAAAATCAAAATGTCTGCCATGACTACGTGTGGAGGGCGAGTAACAGTAAAGGCAATAATATCAGCAATGTCTTCTGCTTTTAGGGCTTCATAACCTTGATAAACCGATTGTGAGCGGTTTTCATCTCCTTTGAACCGAACCATTGAGAATTCTGTTTCTACCGCTCCTGGAGCAACGTTCGTAACTTTGATGCCGTGTGGATTTAAGTCTAAACGCATTCCTTCGGAAATGGATTCTACTGCCGCTTTAGAGGCACAATAAACGGCTCCATTAGGATAGGTTTGCTTGCCAGCAATAGAACTTAGGTTGACAATATGTCCACTCTTACGTGCAATCATCCATGGCATTACTACTTTTGAAACATAGAGTAAGCCTTTTACATTTCCATCAATCATGGCATCCCAATCAGCTAAGTCTCCCTCTTGAATACTTGACATCCCGTGAGCATTACCTGCATTATTGATTAAAATATCTACTTCTTTAAGCGAAGGAGGTAGGCTGTTTAAGGCGGCTACTACGTCTTCATTATTCCGAACATCAAAGGTCAAGAGGTGTACCTCTACCTTTGAACTAAGGTTTGCTTTTACCTCTTCAAGACGTTCAATTCTCCTTCCACAAAGGATTAAGTTAATGCCTAATGCTGCAAAGGCTTCTGCGGTTGCTTTTCCGATACCAGAGCTAGCTCCAGTGATTAATGCTAATTTAGCCATAGTTTCTATTGATGAATGAGGAACGTTCATGTTATTGAATCCCCATAATTTCTACTCTTCTATTTTTTCGTTTATTTTCTTCTGTATCATTAGGAGCAACAGGGCGACTGCCACCGTATCCTTTGTGCATTAAGCGTTCCTCAGCAATACCTCGTTGTGCTAGATAATTAAGAATGACTTTAGCTCTGTTTTCTGAAAGAGCTAAATTCAAACGAGCATCGCCCACGTTATCGGTATGCCCTGCAATTTCGATTTTTGTTTGAGGATTACTTTTTAGCATTTCTACCAGTTTATCCAGTTCGATGTATGATTCTTTTTGGAGAATAAAGCTACTTTGTTCAAAATAGACATTATTCAATACAATCGACTTACCTCTTTCAATTTTGTCAAAACTTTTTTGTGTTTGTTGAGGTCTTGCTTGAGCGATGATTGCTTCTTTCTTTTTGATTAATTGAATGTCTCGCTTTTTGTCGTTTGTATTACCAAAAGTGGCAGGGTCAACACGTCCGACATAAGGGTTGTAGCCTTGTGCTTCAATCTCTAATTTATAACTCGCTACAGGGCTTAGTTCGGTAGAGAATTCCTCTCCTTTATGGTCAAGCGTAAGCTCCTGATTGGATTTTACATCCGTCAATTTAATTTTACAATCTTCTATAACCAAGCGAGTTTTTTCATCAATAACTCTAAAGGTAAATTTACTTTCTTCTTTTTCTAACCAAAAGGCACGTTTTGCTTGTTCTCCACGCATGGTGCTATCAGAAGCAAAACTACCCTCGTATTTCTTATACCCTGTTGCAATAATTTCAATGGTATAATTCGTTTTTTCCGTTAGCGTTACCGCTACATGCTCTTTATTTAAATCTGTTTTTCCAGAGGCAATTGTTTCACCAGCAGGCGAAATGACTTTTATCAGAGCAGGTACTTTGTTCTTTTTGATAGGGTCAATCGCATAAAAGAAGAGTAGCTGTTTTTGGAAAGGTCTCAGTTTAACGCTAAGGTTATTATCTTCTTTAGCAGCCGTATAACTGTATTCATAGTCTTTATAACCCGCTAGTTTAGCTTTGATGATATACGATTTTCCTACCTTTAAGTCTGCACTGCACTCTCCGTTTGTTAGGGTAATCATCGCAGCGACAGGTTTATTCGTTACAGCATCGGTAATACTATAAAATACCTCTCCAATAGCTTTGTCTGTGTTTGCATCGAAAGCTTTAATACTTAGGACTGAAAAATCACGAGCCATTTTGATGACTGCTTTTTGTTCTTTTCCTAGTTGGTTATAAGCAATTTTCTCTGTTTTTAGATAATACCCTTTTACAAATGTTTCTACGAAAAATGTTTGTGGCTCTGTAATTGACATTTTAAACGTAGGGTATGTTTCGCTCGTTTTTCCTTGAAGAGCAGCTGTACTACCATTCTCCGAGCTAATCTTAAAGGTGGCTTCTAAGGCTTTTCCACTAGTAGAATCTACTGCTGAGAACAGTAAATAAGACGCTTGTGGCTTAGGAGTTAACAAACAAGACCATTCCGTTTTTGTTAATTTGGAGAGTTCTTCTTTATACGGAAGATACCCTTCCGCAAGGATTTCTAACATATATTTATTTTCAGGCGTTAAACTCACACTCGCTTCTCCATTGGGTAAGCGGACAATATCTGGACGGGAACTTTTGTTCGACAAATCGGTAATAGACAGACCGTCTACATCCACAGGCATATTCGTATTTTTATCTAATACCTTTAATTTAAGGGTAAAAGCTGCCTTTTCAAGTCGAATGGTATACTCGTATTTTTTATCTAATACAAAATCTGCCATATTGAACGTGCTTTGTTTAGGCTTGTAACCCTCAGCGGCAGTTTCTACGGTAAAGACTTCTTTTTCGGCAATTTTTATGGAAGCTTCCGCCGTTTCTTTAAAATGGAATGTCTTTTGAGCCTTTTCTACCTTGATCGTAATGTCACTTTTTACTGCTTTTCCAGAAGCTTCGTCAAGAATATTAAAGTTAGCAGATAAGGTTTTCTTTTTTGTCAAGCTCATATTGATAGCAGCTCCTGGAGGCATGGCATCGACCCGTTCGGTAACTCCAACATAGTCTTCCGCTTTAGCGATTAATTCATACGAACCAGAACGCTTTAAGACACAAGAGTACTCGTTATTTGCTGTTTTATTGACTAAACGAATTTCGCCACTTTTTAAATCAATTACTTTTAAGCTGGCTTCTTTAATCGCTTTCTTCGTTTCGGTATCCGTAATTTTAATGGTTAATGGATAACGATCTGTAACAAGCTTAACGATATATTCCCTTCTATTGCCTAGTACTAAGTCATTGATTTCGACTAGAGAACGAGCAGGAGCATAGCCTTCTGCACTTACTTGAACCTTCAAGTTATCGTTTTGGTTTAGTCGAACCGCAAAATATTCAGTACTCAAGGTTGATTTACCAGTGAACGTATTACCTGTTTTTTCGGAGGTAATCACAAAGTCAGCAGGAAGTACCGCCCCTGTTTCTCCATCTACAGCGATAAAATTGACTGCTGAGGTTTTCTTTGGAATTAGCTTAATAGAAACATAGTTGATTTTGTCAATTTTCTGAATTAACTGCGTGTTTTCTTCGAATAAGTCGGCCGATACCACAATTTTGTAGCCTTTATTATTGAGTAAATTGGTACTACATTCTCCTGTTTCTTCTTTGACACCCATCACCGCAGATTGGTTGTTTGAAAGGTTCGTGATGGTTACAACAGCATTTTTAACAATTTCGTTTGTTCCTGCATCCAGTACTTTCAGGGTAAAATTGTAGGTAAGTGGTTCTAGCTTGACGATACTGACAGGTAGTAACTCTTTGGTGTCATCAATGCGTAGTGAAAAACTTTGGGGTTTATAGCCAGTCATTGAAGTTTCAATAGAGTAATCTTCTTTTAAGATAAAACTACCTCTATTTTGTAGACTGCTTGGGTCATTTTGTAAAGGAATAACCTGCCCACTCTTTACTTCTTTTGCTTCAAAGTCAGCAGGGATTGTCATGTTCGTTTGGGCATCTACGGCTAAGAGACTTAGTTGATAGATACTTTTTCCCTGCTCTTTTGTAGTGAGGGGAACTAACTTTATTTGTTGTGGACGAACGACATCGCAGGGATTTGTCTCAGTTAAGTCAACGAGGACTTTTTTACGATAATACCCTGGTTCATTAATCTCAAGGACATAACGATTTTTGGCTTTCACTAATAAGGTGAATCCTCCGTCTGCTTCGCTAGACATTGTTTTGGCAAGTACAAGTCCTGCTTTTTCGGCATCAGATAAGTTAATGCTTACTTTGAGTTGTTTGCCTGATAAAGAGTCACTAATCACGCCCTTTAAAGGCAAGCTACTGGTGAGCGACGAGATGCTGTGTGAGTAGATATCACCCTCTTTGGCGTAGTATACAAGGTCGCCACAAGCAGTTGTACTTGCGTTAATTTCAAGCCCTAGGGAGTTAATTCCTTCTATAGGAGTCATTTCACTCCAAGTGGTAGGACTTAGCTTTTCTATTTTGTAAAGGTCAAAACTTCCTTGTCCTCCTTTTCGGATAGAGGAAATAAATAACGTTTTGCCATCAGGCATGATACGAGCCGCTTTTTCACAAATCATATTGACAGGACTAGACAGTTCGATGGGCTTTTGCCATGAGCCGTCTGTGTCTCGCTCTGAAACCATGATGCGATAACAACGTTGTAGTGGATCTTTTTTATCTCCTTCCACGAACTTCGTTTTAGAAAAATACAAATAACGGCCGTCTGCAGAGATAGAAGGATAATTTTCAAAGTCACTGGTGTTTATATTACAGCTTTGTGGAGTACCCCAACCGTTTTTAGTACGTTCACAAAAATAAATATCTTCATGCCCTGCATTGTTCGGGGCTTGTGCCGAAAATAGGAGTGTGTTACCGTCATAACTTAAAAAGCTAGAACCTTGTGTGATTTTAAGATTACTACTTTGTATACTTACAATCGCTACAGGAACAGACCAAAGTTTGCCTCCTGTTTTATGCGTTTCAAATAATTTCCAGTCTCCTTGTCGGTCAGATTCAAAAATCATCGTTTGCCCATCAGCACTGAGGGATGGGTTCTGTTCGATGAATTTAACCGTATTGATAGGAGGAGGAAGGAGGGTTCCTTCTTGTGCAATTCCGAGTAGAGTAGAACTAAGTAAAAGGAATAATATCCTTACCGCAAGCGTAAAATGGGTTACTATTATTTCTTTTTTCATACGTGAATTATTACTAATCAAAATCATTCCTTTTTTGGGTTATTTTCGGGTAAATGGGTATTGATGGTGTAGCGGACAACTTACACAACTAATTAACTTTTATTTTCTTGATAAAGAGTAAGGAGGATTTATCTGGAATCGTAGCTGAAATTAAGATAGTGTAAATGAAATAAGTATTTATTAAAAGAGAAAAAAATAAGGGAAACATCTCTTTTTTATTAAACAGTTTCGTCATATAATATAATTTCAAGCTTCTTGCCATTTTTGGGATACAGGTAGATGTTGTAACTTTGTTGGCTAACAAGTACAAATGGGTAGCATAAAGCTGAAAGAATCTATTCTCTTTCAAGAGATTAATACAAATTTACGATAAAGAAATGAAATATTTGATAGTTGGATTAGGTAACATTGGACCAGAATATCTGTTTACGAGACATAACGTCGGTTTTATGGTGGTAGATAAGCTGGCTAATCAGTTTGACGTGAAATTTTCAATGGAACGTCAGGCCTATCACACAGAATTTAAGTTAAAAGGGCATCAGGTTCATCTGATAAAACCAACTACTTACATGAATTTAAGTGGAAAGGCCGTTAATTATTGGATGAAAGAGCTAAAAATTGAAAAGGAAAATATCTTGGTTATTACGGACGATATTGCTCTTCCTTTTGGTAAATTGAGAATGAAACCCAAAGGCTCTCATGGTGGGCACAATGGTTTACGTAATATCGAAGAAATACTAGGGACACCTCAATTTATACGTTTGCGTTTTGGAGTAGGCGATGATTTTCATAAAGGAAGACAGGCTGAGTATGTTTTGGCCCCTTTTCCAAGTGTCGAATTAGATGAATTACCAGTACATTTAGAACGTGCAACTGAGATGATAACAACCTTCTGTTTGCAAGGGGTTGATGTTGCAATGAATAAATATAATCAATAATTGTACTATATTTATATTTGGGTATTTATTGACATATATCAAGTAGCCAAATATTTGCAAAGTATTTTGATGTTAGGGCAGAATAAAATTTTGATTTTGCATAATTTGCTGTCTTAATAGTCCAAGAATAAGTTAAATATATTCAATTAGGTGTAATTTAGACACATTTTGTCTTCCTTATATTGCTTGTGAAATAGCAAATAATTGCAGAACTTTGCAAGTGTTCTTTTAAACAAAGATAGTTGTACAAAACAAAGAAGAAAAAAATATTTTTTCTTTCAAAGTAGTGACTTTTTTTATGACCTATCGTTTAAAGAATAACTAAAATATTTTGAAAGTTAAGAAACCAAATGTGAGTAGTTTTCGTTATTATATCAGAGTGATACAATAGGACAGAAAGATTGGAAAAGATAGGGTTGTATCAGCATAAATAACTTCGTAAAAGATAGTTTTTTTCATAGTTAAATAGGTTTAGAGGTAAGACGAGAAAGGGTGTTTCTGTTGGAGACACCTCTTTTTACTCCAAACTCAACTATTACTAAAAGATATTCATAGTTAAATAGGTTTAGAGGTAAGACGAGAAAGGGTGTTTCTGTTGGAGACACCTCTTTTTACTCCAAACTCA
>JALRIJ010000096.1 GCA_023255485.1 Flectobacillus sp. | reverse complement strand
AATCGGTTCAAGATACCATTGACAAGTTGATGTCTATCAAAGGAACAAAATCAGTTGACTTCTTCCACAAAAAACTAGGTTTAATTATGTGGGATAAGTGTGGTATGGCTCGTAACGAACAAGGTTTAAAAGAAGCGATTGCTGAAATCCAAGAATTGAAAAAACAATTCTGGTCAGAAGTTCGTATTCCAGGAGATGCAGATGAATTCAATCCAGAGTTAGAAAAAGCAACTCGTGTAGCAGACTTTATCGAACTAGGAGAATTAATGTGTATTGATGCCTTAAACCGTAACGAATCTTGTGGTGGTCACTTCCGTGAAGAATATCAAACAGAAGAAGGTGAAGCTCAACGAGATGATGAAAATTATGCTTATGTAGCTGCTTGGGAATACAAAGGCGAAGCTGACTACAAAGCAGAATTTGAATTACACAAAGAAGCTCTAGTGTACGAAAACATCAAAATCGCACAGCGTTCTTACAAGTAAGGGATTAGCGATTTCCTCGTATAACAGCAAGAAATCGCTATATTCAGTCCTTTTTTTCACTGTAATCACAGAAATATCCCGAAGAGCTTAATATCTATTTAAACGATTTGTATTCGCTAAATTTCGCTCTTCGCTAATCGCTCAAAAAAATGGAAGGTAATATGAATTTGACGCTTAAAGTGTGGCGTCAAAAAAATGCAAATACTGAAGGAGGTTTTGTAACGTATGACGTAGCAGGAATCTCTGAAGATATGTCTTTCTTAGAAATGTTCGATGTATTAAACGAACGTTTAATCAATGAAGGACAATCACCAATCGCTTTCGATCACGATTGCCGTGAAGGTATCTGCGGTATGTGTTCAATGTACATCAATGGACACCCACACGGACCAAACAAAGGTGTAACTACTTGTCAATTACACATGCGTTCGTTCAAATCAGGAGACACAATTACGGTAGAACCTTGGAGAGCTCAAGCATTCCCTGTAATTAAAGATTTAGCCGTAAACCGTTCATCATTTGACCGCATTATGGCGGCAGGTGGTTTCGTATCGGTGAACACTGGTAACGCTCAGGATGCTAACGCATTGCCTATTCCAAAAGAGAACGCAGACAGTGCTTTTGCTGCTGCTGCTTGTATTGGTTGTGGTGCTTGTGTTGCTGCTTGTAAAAACGCATCAGCAATGTTATTTACATCTGCTAAAATTTCTCAATTGTCTTTATTACCACAAGGACAAGCTGAACGTACAATTCGTGCAGAGAAAATGGTTGCTCAAATGGATGCAGAAGGTTTTGGTGCTTGTACAAACACAGGTGCTTGTGAGGCTGAATGTCCAAAAGAAATTTCTTTGGAAAACATCGCTCGTATGAACCGTGAATATTTTGGAGCTGTATTATCTTCAAAAGAAGTCTAATTGCAGTCCGAGCCAGCGATGGCTATCATCAAAAAAGCCTTTCAGAATTTCTTCTGAAAGGCTTTTTTGATGTCCTCTTTATAGCATAAACTTAATCAAGAGCTGACGGCTGTAAAGCAGCATTCATTCTAATTAAGTCATTCAAGTTATTTTTCGTGAAAGGCTTACTCAAAAAGTCAACAACTTGTGGGTAGCCTGTCGCTTTCACGACATTCGACTTATCAACTGTTGACGAAACAATAGCTACAATGACATTCTTACCAACATCGTGCTTATTTAACTCATCCAGAAACTCCCAGCCATTCATAATAGGCATATTCAAGTCTAGTAATAACAAATAAGAATACTCCTCTTGATTTGTTAGTAAAAAATCAAGAGCATCTTTCCCATTTGTAAAATTCTGTATATTATTTGACAAGTCTCCTTTTCTGATGACTGTTCTGTGCATCAAGGAAATCATAGGATCATCATCGACGATTACAACTGCTAAATTCATATTATTATCTATGTGTTAATACACTAGGTGTATGTGCCAAAATTAGACCATTTTGGCACATACACCTAAGATTTTAGATGAATGGTATGATTTGTACGATAAACTGTAAAATAGATATCATTATATATGCGAAAACAATATATGTTCCATCTAGACTAAAACTTAGAATAATACTATTTATTACTTAATTTTAGGGTAATTATCACCGTATCTAGCTAAGTTTAATTATCAATACTTATACTTGAGATTACTAAAAACGTTAAGTATAGAATAGCACTATATCCTAAACAGATTAGCGATTAACTGTACTTTGTTTTTATCTGTATCTATAGTATAATTGGTTATCTTTACAAGAATTTACGACTACAGTGCATCAACGTTAAGTAACAGACAACAAAATAGTCTAATTTCTCAAATTTGTTATGATTGAAATTACGAACATATCTAAATCCTTTGGAGGTAGAGACATACTTTTGGGTATTAATGGGCAATTTAAGCCCGGGGAAACATCGCTCATTATTGGTGGTAGCGGAACGGGGAAAAGCGTACTACTCAAATGTATGATAGGCATTATTAAACCTGAAAATGGTCGTGTACTCTATGATGGCAGAGATTTTCATCATTCGGATGAAGAAACTCGCAAAGATATTCGTAGAGAAATGGGTGTACTCTTCCAAGGAGGAGCATTATTTGACTCTAAAACATGTCTAGAAAATGTCAAATTCCCTTTGGATATGTTAACCAATATGAGTGAAAAAGAAAAAATTGATCGAGCAGAATTCTGTCTTCAACGAGTGGGACTGGAAAATGCAGGTCAACGCACGCCCTCAGAAATATCTGGCGGTATGAAAAAGCGTGTAGGCATTGCACGAGCTATTGTAATGAACCCTAAATACCTTTTCTGTGATGAACCTAACTCAGGACTTGACCCCTTAACTGCCGTTAAAATAGACGATTTAATTAAAGAAATTACGCATGAATTCAATATTACAACGGTGGTAATTACCCATGATATGAATTCGGTAATTGGGATGGGACAAAAAATTCTGTTCTTATACAAAGGACGTAAAATTTGGGAAGGGAACAATGAGAACCTAACGCATTCAGATATTCCAGAATTAAACGAATTCTTATTCTGTAATAAACTCTTACAGCGATTATAAGCATTGAAAAAGGGATAGCTAAGTAAATCTTAACCATCCCTTTTTTATATTGAATGAATCCTAACTATGAAAATAACTTCATATCGGCAGTCATCATGTCTTCTACTAATCCTTGTAAATCATATTTCGGAACCCAGCCCAATTTTGTTTTAGATTTAGTTGGGTCTCCAATCAATAACTCAACCTCTGTTGGACGGAAGTAACGTGGATCTACAGCAACCACTTCTTTACCGATTGGTAACTGATAAGCAGGGTTTGAACAAGATGCTACCACACCAATCTCGTTAACTCCTTCTCCTGAGAATGCAATTTCGATACCTACTTGTGCGAAGGCCATACGAACAAACTCACGAACACGAGTAGTAACCCCTGTTGCGATTACGTAATCTTCAGCAACTTCTTGTTGCAAAATCAACCACATTGCTTCTACATAATCCTTGGCATGTCCCCAATCACGTTCAGCATCTAAGTTTCCAAGATATAATTTTTCTTGTTGACCCAAGGCGATTTGACAAGCAGCACGAGTAATTTTACGAGTCACAAATGTTTCTCCTCTCAAAGGAGATTCGTGATTGAATAGAATACCATTTACCGCAAACATGTCGTACGCCTCACGGTAGTTAACAGTAATCCAATAGCCATATAGTTTAGCAACCGCATAAGGAGAACGAGGATAGAAAGGCGTTGTTTCTGATTGAGGAACAGCCTGTACTAAACCATATAGTTCTGAAGTTGAAGCCTGATAGATTTTTGTTTTCTTAGTTAAACCCAACAAACGAACAGCCTCAAGGATACGCAACGTTCCGATGCCATCTACTTGAGCTGTATATTCTGGCTCATCGAAAGACACTTTTACGTGCGACATCGCTCCAAGGTTATAAATCTCGTCTGGTTGCACCTCTTGAATAATACGAATGATGTTGGTAGAGTCACTCAAATCACCATAATGTAACTTAAATTTAACATCTTCTTCGTGTAAATCTTCGTATAAGTGGTCGATACGTTGTGTATTAATCAATGAGCTTCTTCGCTTAATCCCATGAACTTCATATCCTTTTGATAGAAGTAATTCTGCCAAGTAGGCTCCATCTTGACCTGTTATACCTGTAATGAGGGCTTTTTTCATTTAAATAAATTCTTTTTCGGTTGTTAAAACGTGCGAAAATTTAGTATAAAATTTCACTAATAATTAATGTCATACTACAGTTAAATACCAAGTGAAACTCGGATACTTATTGCAAAAATACAAAATGTAAACTAAATCCCCTCCTTGAAATAATATAATTTTATAAGAGAAGCTTTTAGACTACTACTTTACCAACATTCCTTTTTTTAACTCTACAATATCAGGAACAATGATTGCCGCAGGATATACATCTCTCAAATTACGATAATAACGCTCTGCATCTAATCTTGTTAAAAAATCCCCAACTTTTACTTTGTACAAAGGTTGTTGAAATGAAATATAGGGATATATTTCAGGATAGCTTGTATAAACGAAGACTTTGGTGTCATCGGCTTGTTTACGGTCGTTGCCTACGTACAGTTGAATTCGGAAACCGTTGACAAATTTGAGGTTTTTGTTGTGATTCGCCATCGAATCTAGCATGGCATCTAAGCGACGATTTACCGTTAAATTTCGTTCATCTAATACCGTAGTACTTTTTTCAGCATTGGCTTCGAGCTGCATTGCATTTCGTAACTGCTTGAAATTAGGTCGATAAAGACTCAAATTTTCATCATACGCTCTGGATTCCTTACTCTTTACGGGATAATGGGATGCTGAAGAACTTGACCCTCCACTGGAGACAATATTAGAAGAACAAGCTGAAAATAGCCAAAAGGCAGAAATGAAAAGAAACGCTTTTAGTATATAGTGCATAACAGTGAGTACATGGGTGGATGTTAAATTATCTCAAAGATACAATTTTTACAAAAAAATTGAAATGAAGTTTTCTACTTGTAACTTTACTATGATTTATACGAGCAATCAATAACAGGATAAAATACTGATGAAGATACAACAAAATATCTCCCTAAAACCGTATAACACCTTCGGACTTGATGTTAAGGCATCTTATTTCGTGGAGGTATCGTCGGTCAAGGAGCTAGTAGCAATTTTACAAAACCCTGACTATAAAGACCTTTCTCGACTTTTTCTAGGTGGAGGTAGTAATATTCTACTTACGAAAGATTACGAAGGGATTGTCATCAAAATCAATCTCGAGGGTATCAATATCATCCAAGAAGACCTTAAATCACTAGTTTTAAAAGTTGGTGCAGGGGTTAGCTGGCATTCTTTTGTATTATATACGATAGCTAATAACTGGGCAGGAATCGAAAATATGTCGCTTATTCCGGGAACAGTTGGAGCTGCTCCGATGCAAAATATTGGAGCCTATGGAGTCGAAATCAAAGATGTGTTTCACTCGTTGGAAGCATTAAATTTAAGCACTTTTGAAATAGAAACCTTCGACTTAGCAGCTTGTAAATTCGGGTACCGAGAAAGTGTGTTTAAACATGAGAAAAAAGGACAATATGTTATTTTATCGGTTTCGTTTACCCTTCAAAAAGAACCCACATTTAAAACAGCTTACGGGGATATCCAGCGAACACTTGCCGAAATGGGTGTCACAGAACTTAGCATCAAAGCTATTAGCGACGCTGTGATTCATATCCGAAAAAGTAAGCTACCAGACCCCGCTGAAATTGGCAATTCTGGAAGCTTTTTCAAAAATCCAGAAATCTCTGTTAGTCAGTATCTTGCATTAAAAGAGCGTTTTGACACAATCCCTAGTTATCCTATCAACGAAACAACCGTAAAAGTGCCCGCAGGATGGCTTATTGAGCAAGCTGGTTGGAAAGGATTTCGTGATGGCAATATTGGCGTACATGCTCGCCAAGCCTTGGTATTAGTTAATTATGGGGGGGGAAATGGCAATGAAATCAAAAACCTAGCGTATAAAGTTCAAGCATCGGTTAAAGAAAAATTTGGCATCGAACTAAGTCCAGAAGTGAATTTTATTTAAAAGTCCCCCTGCCCCAAAGGGGGAAATTCTCACAACAAAATTAGCCTGAACAGGGGAATAAGGACATTGATATATGAATATCCCAAAACTTAAACATTTAGACAAAAACAATTTCTTTTTAATGGCAGGTAGTTGTGCCATCGAAAACCGTGATTTAGCTTTTGAAATCGCAGAGAAAATTAAAACGATTACCGATAATTTAGGTATTCCATTCATTTTCAAAGGGTCGTATCGCAAAGCAAATCGTACAAAATTAAATTCGTTTACGGGTATTGGAGATATTCCTGCATTGGAAATCCTCAAAGAAGTGGGTGAGTTTTATGACTTACCAACGGTTACAGATATTCATGAATCGGACGAAGCCGCTATGGCCGCCGCTTATGTAGATGTATTGCAAATTCCTGCTTTCTTATGTCGTCAAACGGATTTATTAGCGGCTGCGGCTAAGACAGGAAAGGTCGTAAATATTAAAAAAGGACAATTTATGTCGGGTAATTCAATGGGCTTTGCTGTTGAAAAAATCCTACATGAAAATCCTGATGCAACGGTTTTCTTAACTGACCGTGGTAACTCTTTTGGTTATGGTGACTTAGTGGTTGACTACCGTAATATTCCCGAAATGCAGGCTCATGGTGTGCCTGTTGTAATGGACTGTACGCACTCGTTACAACAACCGAATCAAGGTTCGGGCGTTACAGGAGGAAAACCTCAATTAATCGAAACCATTGCGAAAGCGGCTATTGCTGTAGGAGCAAATGGATTGTTTATTGAGACACATCCAAATCCATCAATTGCAAAATCGGATGGAGCAAATATGCTTCCTCTTGACCAATTAGAAGGACTATTAGAAAAATTAGTGCGTGTTAGACAAGCGATTATTTAATTAAGAATCTTTTATCCAGCATAATCACAGAATAACTCCTTTAAGTATCTGACTAGTAAACTCATAAGATTTCAAAACGTATGGATTTACTAATCAGATACTTTATTTTACAGGATATGATTTCTTCTTAGGATTTCCAACAGACTTCCATCTTACCAATGTATGCGTAGCTGCACTTTAACTTCTGAACGATGCGGACTGGCAATTTCATCAAGTCCTGAGCCAACACTTGTTTCTCCGAATAAATCGGTTCTTGCCCAACGTACCCATGCGTCAATATTTTTTGAAAATTTGTATTGAAGCACAAAATAGTGCCGAATCCCGTGTTGATAATACGCAGGAAAAGCAAAGGCATAAAGTACGTCTTGTTCATAAAAATACTGACGAGTATCGTAATCATCTGTATTGAACAGAGCAATGCGAGCGTTTAAAGAAAACTTTCCTACATCAAGGCTCACATCCTGAGCAATTGCCAATCCATTACTCAGCTCTTGCCCATAAAACTGATAAGTACTAAATGAAGCCCTTGTTTGAAAAGACCACATTTTTGATAGCTTATAATCCCAGTTTGCAATCAATACTCTTCTGATTCGATTACGAACTACGGTTATCTCCTTTGTTTTAAGAACACCTTTCGTATCTGTATATGCTTGTAGTTCTTTTGTATTTTCTTCTTTGTTTTCTTGTCGTATTTGTAAAAATGCTTGACTCCGTTTATGCGGTTGATAAAGTAATCTCACTAAATAGTCGAACCCACTAGTAGTCTGTTTATCAACCAAATAGCGATACCAAGGAAAAGAAAAGTAGTCGATATAGGTAGCGACTTGCCATTTTCGATTGAGCCAATGCCTTGCTCCAAGGTAATAACCTGTTTCATTGATATTACGAGTATTTTCGCCAAAAGCATCTGCATAAAAACTATGAAAGTTAGGTTCATATTTTCGGAATAATAGAGACATATCCGTTCCTTTTCTAAAACTAGCCAATACACCCGATACCATACCGAGTCCCCCACTTTGAGACCTTGCTACTTCGCCAAAGAAATTCATGTTCTTATAATCATAGCTATAATGAAGCCCCATTAACCAATTTTCTTTTCCCGAAAACTCATAGAAATTATAAGGTTTATCAGCCTTTATTAACTGCCTATCAAAAGCTGTTCTGAGGACAGTCATGCCGATTTGTAAACTACCATCGGTAGTTGCATACTTTAGGTTAGCTCCTATATTTTGTTCAAAAAGAGCGTTGCGGTCTTCCTTTTCAGAAGCTGTTCGGTGCAAGCCCGTAGTTTGTAAGGAAGTCGCATAGAGCGGAACACCCGAAGTATCTCGTACCATATTCGCATCTCGGTTTAATCCAGAATAAAAAGTAGTCATTTCTAAATGTCCGATTTGATACGTCATTACACCTCCTCTAAAAAAATCCATTTCCATTGCAGAAGAATAAGGTTTTGCTCCTAAATTACTTCGCCTAACTGTCAACACCGTCTCCGCTCCCTTACCTATGTAAAAACCAGCAGCAGTAACCAGCCCCTGTCCAAATTGCAATTGATAGTCACCAACGATGATATTTTTCCAAGCTCCTTTATTTTTGATTTGAACATGAAAAGAGGTAAAATCAGTGAGGGATTGTTCTCCTTCATCCTTTTCAAGGGTAAAACCTACACTAAAGTCTTTGGAACTGAACCATTTATATCGAGCGTACAGCTTTAAAGGGCTTCCTTCATAACGAACTTTAGAAGTACTTGTGGGCGGAGTAAACCCTTTCTTTGTTTCTAACAATTGGCTATAACGTACTAATAAGTACTGCTTATCCCCTTCTAAGGCATCGTTCATTGCATTAAGCGTCAAGCCTTCTGCCTTGACGACTACAAAGGGTAGAAGCTTATAGATAGTGCCTAAATCAAAAGTGGGAATACTTTGTAGCTCGTAGATAGAAACCAGTTTGCCTGCTTGAGTGCGATACTGAAAAAAATGGTTAAGTTGTTGTTCCGAAAGCACATAAAGACCCATCATTTCCTCTCGTGTCACCCGATTAAGGTCAAGAGGATTCAAGTAGTGTTGGTAGAGCGACTCGTAGAGGTCTTCGTTGACTCCTTGGTCAGGAGTTCCTATGAGTTCTTGGATAAATGTGCGGATATTCAGTTCTTGCTTAGGATAATCTTGTCCTAAACTCAAGGGTATAGCAAAGCAGTAGCTAACCCATAGTAGCACTATTTTTTTCATACATTTTATTAATAAGTGTAAAAAAGGCGAAGGGGTTAGCTTCGCCTTCATTGTGTAGAAGCAGTAATACACTTACTGCTTAGGTTGTATTAAGTATAAAACAGCAACGTTTTACGTCATATCTTATTGAAAACGGCGACTTACCATTTCTAAAAAGTCGTTCGCTTCTTCGGCAGCCATAATCCAGTTATACTTAGGAGCTAAGGATTTATTCATAATATTTTTAGCATCCATAAAAGTCGTACATCTGTCCAGTTCTTCCAGAGCTTTGTTATAAGCATTAATATCCCCTTCAAATAATTTACCAATAAATAAGAATTTTTGGTTTAAGCTAACGGCATCTGCAATACTCTTAACAGGACGATTAAAGGCTAACTCAGGTTTGCCACTCCCAATAATTTCTTTGCTTACCAAATCATTCACTGTTGGTAACTCATTCTGAAAACTAGCATTCAAAGACGAGCCATAATAGGAATCCCTAGGAGACTCTGGAATACCCTCTTTCTCAATTTTTGCCTGTACATAAGAAACGGTTGGTAAAGGAATATCCTCTTCTTTGGCAAAATCTATATCGGTATCAAAAAACGATTTACTTTGTTTGTTTCCGATTCCTTTACCTTCATAAAATTGATTTTTATTACATGGTACTGTTGTATTGAAAATCTCAAGGTATTTATCTGGATTTTCAAATTGAACATGCTCTGCAATTTGATTTAGCCAGTGAATTACATCAGAGGTATAAGCCTGTGTGTCATTCCCCACTCTTTCTACTAATTGTTTAGCAATACCATTATTAATTTTAGTATATTTTGCGAGATTCACAAGTCGCTCCTTTGCAATAGAAACACTTGCCGTTTCTCGAACGAAATCGTCAAAATACTTACTTGGGTCCAGTAACAATACAATTGTTTGAGCGACTGCACCAGCCAATACAGGTTCAAAATGTTCTCTTTTCACGGCAATATGATGCGATACCGTGTTCATTAGTGTTTTTAGAGCAGCCGTTACCTCCTCGTTTTCAAAATCGAAAAAGGGGCTTCTAAAATGCACAGCATCCTGAATCCATCGTTCGTACAAATCACCCAGAACGAAGGTATTGACCTGAGCCACGTTGCTCAATTTAAGAATTTGCTGGCCATTGATAATGGCACTTCTGTTAAAAAAATCGTCGCAAACTTTACCAGCATACTGCCTTGCATAGCTTTCTACCGCCGAAAAATCTAGTTTCATACTTGTTTGGGATTTTTACACTGATGGGTTAGTTCATAGTTTGGCTGTTTGAAGACCTCGTATCGCTATTCCCTCCTAATAAAATATTCTTTATTACTCGGAGAAATAGCCTCCGAAATTGAAACCAAAACACTGCTTAAAGTTAATACTTTAGCTAGATAAAAACGTAACAAACCTCGTGATTACTATAAAAAATAACGTAAAAATGTGTTTTAAATTACGATTTAGTACCTGTAAAAAGGATAAAAATCTAGTTTTACTACAGCCAGTCAAACTTTTCCATCAACTTCTCTTTTTGACTTCTAGCAACAGGAATCGTTTGTCCTCCTAAAAGCACAACGGAATTATCAGCTTTCACAAATTTTTTAATTTGATTAAGGTTTACGATATATTGACGGTGAATTCGCAAAAAGTGAAAGGGTTCAAGTAGTTCTTGTAATTCTGCAATGGTTTTTGAAAGAGCCAAACATTGCCCATTACTCAAGTATACATTCGTCACATTATTATTGGATTCACAGTAAATTAATTCCTTAAGTTGCATAAAAGATAAGCCAAATTGAGACAAAACGGCCATTTCAGCCAGAGGACTCTTGGCCTCTTTTATTTGACTTTGCAGATGATTTATTTGTGTGATATGCGTAGCCACATATTTATCCACTTTTTGAATAGCAGCGATAAGTTCCTCTACGACAATAGGTTTGAGTAAATAATCAATCGCACTATACCGAAATGCCCTAACGGCAAATTGATTATAAGCCGTTGTAAATATTAAGGCAAAGCTTATTTCATCGAGGTTGTTGAGTAATTGAAAGCCATTCATCCTTGGCATTTCAATATCTAAAAATACTAATTGGGGTTTATGCTTTTTGATGGCTTGCAAGCCC
>JALRIJ010000095.1 GCA_023255485.1 Flectobacillus sp. | reverse complement strand
AGAGTATTAATCTACAGGATAAAAAGGGCAACCCTTTAGCGAATTACCGAAGAGAAACTAGAAAAATAGAACCTGCTTATGATGGCATTATTACCATTGGGGTAAAAACATTTGATAAAAACCAATTTGGTGTATACCAAATGATTGGTAATGTTGCAGAGATGCTTGATGAACGGAGTCGAGTAAAGGGGGGAAGTTGGAATAGTCCAGCACAATCTCTACAAGTGGACAAATCTGAGAATATAGATTCTCCCTCTAATGCTGTAGGTTTTCGCCCTATTTTGGTAATGGTTTCTAACTAGTACGACTTTTGTTGAGGCGTGGTAGTCTCTTGACAATGATACAATTAGAGAGAATAATAATTTTGAAACTTCATTGTTTAATTGATTGTATTCCGTAATTTTGCAGTCCCAAATGCGAAGCTTATGGTACTTTCGTTTTTGGCTATCATTTAACGTACCAATGCAATGAATCAAAAAATCAGAATCAAATTGAAGTCATTTGACCACACATTAGTGGACAAATCGGCTGAGAAAATCGTGAAGGCTGTAAAGGCTACAGGTGCTGTTGTTTCAGGTCCTATTCCTTTGCCTACAAAAATTGAGAAATTCACAGTTTTACGTTCACCACACGTTAACAAAAAAGCTCGTGAGCAGTTCCAATTATGTACTTACAAGCGTCTAATCGATATCTATTCATCTTCTCCTAAAACAGTTGATGCGTTGATGAAATTAGAATTGCCTTCAGGTGTTGATGTTGAAATCAAAGTTTAATTGACCTTGATTAGAAGACAATAAAAAAACCTCTCCTTGTTCGCAAAGAGAGGTTTTTTGTTGTACTTGGGTTCGCTTACTTTTTCTTCGCTCCTTTTTTCTGAACGATTTCGTCATTCTTTAATTTCTTAGAAACCGTTAAATAAGGCCCCGAGATGATTTCTTCACCATTAGCTAATCCTGATAAAATTTCGATGTTTTCAAAGTCTGAAATACCTGTTTTTACCTCTTTTAACTTAGCATGATTGTCTTTCGTTAATACAAAAACAACCTCTTTCAATTTATCTTTTTTCGGTGCTTCTTCTTGTGTATTGTTTTCTTCGCCTTCTGGTTTTTTCTCTTCCTCTTTGGCATTCGGGTCACGAGTGGTTACGGCTGTTAATGGAACAGACAAAACACCATTTTTACGTTCGGTAATAATTTCTACCGAAGCGGTCATTCCTGGCTTTAAAGGATATGAGTGTCTGCCTTTGATAAGGTCTTGATACGAACTACGCAGAATTCTAATTTTTACTTCAAATTCCGTCACCGCATCGGTGCTAGATGCTGTTGCGGTACTTAGTCCATTTGCTGAACTTGCTACCTCATAGACAACCCCTTTAAATTTACGTCCAGAAGTACTGTAAGCATCCACGTCAATAATTACGGTATCATTCTGAGAAACCCGTGTAATATCGTTTTCGTTGACATTTACTCGTACTTCCATTTTATTTAAGTTGGCAATGCGTAACAGTTCTGTACCAGCCATTTGAGAAGTACCTACCACACGCTCACCCAATTCTACATTTAACTTTGAAATCGTGCCACTTTGTGGGGCGTAAATGCTTGTTTTAGTTAGGTTAGCACGAGCTTCTTTCATACTTGCCTCGGTACTTTTAATAGTGAAAACAGCCGATTGAATATTGGCCTTTGCTGATTCTACTTCTTGTTTAGCAACGGCAAGTTGAGAGGCAAAACTATCAAAATCTGCATCCGAAATCACTTTGTCATCGTGCAACTTCTTATTACGTTCAAAGTCAATTTTCGCTTTTGCCAAACGAGCTTCCGACTGAGCGAGCATGGCTTTGCTTTGTTCTAAAGAAGCCTTTGAGGAGTTTACCTGAGCTTCTGCACGAGCCATGACCGATTCGTAATTATCGGGTCTGATTTTGAGGAGTAGCTGCCCTTTTTTAACAGAATCTCCTTCGCTCACAAAAAGGGCAACAATTTCGCCCGATACATCTGGAGAGAGTTTCACTTCAACCTCAGGTTGTACTTTTCCCGAAGCCGATACACGCTCAATAATATCCGTTACTTTAGCCTTTGCTGTTTCTACTTCGGTGGCTGGTTCTTTCATTATCCAACCTTGTTTTTTGGCAAATACAATGCCCCCAATAATCACAGCAAGGGATGCTACGATAATAATCCATACTTTTTTTGTCGAAGAATTTGTTGCCATGGCTATATCTAAAATGAGTTTTATGAACGCAAAAGAGCATTCTTAATAAAGTATAATTCGCTTGTAAGGTTGTGTTATGAATGTCGAAAGCATTACCTAAAACGTCAACGGTTTATTCTGGTAGTAATCTAGTATTTTGGTTCTGAAGACGAAGTCATATTTTGCCTGTGCTAGGTTCGCTTTCGCTTTATCGAGGTTTGTTTTTTGTAAACTGTAGCTCACATAATCAATCGCTCCCGCATTAAAACGACTTTCAGCAGAGCGAAATGATTCTTCCAAGGCACTTACTTGTACGGTCAAAGCTTCAAAACGTTTAGCTGCATTATTCATATTGGTATATGCAGTTTCAATGTTTTGTCGAAGTGTTTGGCGAGTTTTTTGAGCTTCAAAGGCTGCGTTTAGCTTTTGTATCTTTGCTTGAGCAACACGGGTGCGGTTGTTGTAACGAGTAAAGATGGGAATCGAGGCATTTAGTCCAAAGCTATAATTACTTGAATTACTCAGTTGGTCAAAATACCCGACTGTTCCTACTTCTACTGTTTTGGGTTGTTGTACATTCAAGGGGTAGTCTTGCCCATTGAAATTTACTGTGCCTAAATAGGTACTTGTTGTGCCATCAATCGCATATTTTTTCTGAGCATTCGATTGGTTTGCTCCCCAACTTGCAAAGCCACTAAGTGTTGGAAGAAAGCCCGCTTTTGCAATATCGATACTTTTTTCAGCACTTTTAACTCGAATATCCGAGGCTTTAATCAGCGGTTGAGAGCCTTCAGCCGTTTGAAAAATACTAGTTAAGGAAACATCATAGCTTTCTTTGGAAGGAATAGGAACACTAATACGGGCGAGTGATACCTCCGTGATGCTACTATCATTCATTAATTGCAATAAAGAAAGTTTGGCAAGAGCTAAGGTACTTTCATTGTTGATAACGGTTGTTTCTTCATTAGCTAACTGAGCTTTTAAATCAAAAAGATTAGATTGGGCTAAAGAACCAGCTTTTACCAATTTGTCAGTGCGTTCTATCTGTAGTTTTGTGATAGCTGTTTGGCTTTGGGCAATACTCAATTGATCTTCTGCATTTAAGACATTTAGGTATGCTAATACCACTTGCAATGCAATACTTTCCTTCATGGCTTGTAGGTCAAACTCGCTTGCTTTCAAGAGTAAATCGTTTTGAGCAATGGTGTTTTTTAACACATGACCATTAAAAATCATGACGTTAGAGTTGACACTCAAGGAATTATAATTGATATTTTTTGATGCAAAGCTGTTGGTGAAAGGATCTAAGCTTCGGCCAAAGTTGAATGATTCATTAACCGTTCCCGAAACAGTAGGTAGTTGATTGTTTTTTGACTGTTGAAAAGTCAATTGAGCATTTTTAATTTGAAGCTCACTTTGCTGTACCTGAATGTTATTTTTTAGGGCAATATCCACCGCCTCTTGAAGACTTAAAGGCAAAGTATTGTCTTTCGCTTGTATGGCTGTCTGAGCCGTTGCTTTCCATGTAAACAAAGCAAAAAGGAGGTATGTAAGTGTTATCTTTTTCATCTGATAATAATAATGTTCAGTTATGTTTTAAAAAGTATCAGATTGCGACGCATAGTCGGAACGCTAAATCATACCTTTGTATCTCAAACTTTTTCGGCATGGCGTTTCATGCAGTGTATTTTAGCCCAATGTTACGGACTAAAAACATGCCTTAAAATACAATTAGGATAAACGGCTGTGAGTGAAGGATAAATGGAAAAAGTTATTCGATGATTTTGTACAATTGTTTAGCACGTTTTCTAGATACCGCATTAAAGTGCCACCATTCATATTCGATAGGCATAAAACCTGCGGCTTTCATCACCTTCCGTAATAATAATCGGTTGTCTAATTGCTGGCGACTAAGTTTCCCAATTTTCAAGAAATAGGCTTCTTTTTTAGGATAAGCCAAATCACCGAAGAAATCATATTTTGTTCCCATATCAAGGGCTTTGCCGTCGGTGGTGGCAATGGTCAAATCGACAGCACTTCCATAATTATGGATAGAACCCTGAGCAGGATTTGCCACGTATTTTTCTCTTTCTTTGACAGGATAATGACTCAATGTATTCCATAAGATTTTTTGAATGCTAGCAGGACGGCCTGCATCGTAAATCAAAAGCCGATAATTGGGATGTGTTTTTTGTAGTAATCGGTTTGCTTCTGCCAGCATAGTGGCGGGTTTCTTTTGCATAAAGGCGTGTTTGAGACAGCCATAAACATCTTTACCCATAAAGTTATCGGAAGTGGCGTATTTTAACTCTACTAAAAGGTTGGCATCAAGGTCTTGAATGTTGATAAGTCCTTGTTTATCCATCTGTTGTTCAAAAGAGCACGTCAGTTTTATTTTGTTTTGAGAGTGACCAATAAGCAGTGTTTGCGTAAGAATAAATGAGAAAGAAAAGAGGTTCTTTCTGAAGGAAGTTAGGGTCATGGTTGTCTTGAAATTTAGGTTAATTCGTGTCTTTATGAAATAGCTAGTAGCGTGAAAAAATCCAGCTAAAGAGCGTATTCGTATAAATTTACTTGTATTTTCGTAAATTCACCCAAATGAATAACTAGAAAATCAGACATTATTAATCATAAATACCATGGCTTTAAACTTTTTATGGATTGCCTTTTTTGTCGTTGCCTTTGTAGTGGCACTTTTCAAACTAATTGTTTTAGGAGATACTGAAATTTTCAAATTGATTATCGATGGGATGTTCGATTCTTCGGAAACGGCTGTGATGAAAATTGCGTTGCCTTTGGCAGGGGTAATGACCTTTTTTATGGGACTCTTGAACATTGGAGAAAAGGCAGGGGCAATTAATTTTTTAGCTCGTATTACAGGCCCTTTTTTTAGCCGTCTTTTTCCAGAAATTCCTGCCAATCATCCTGCTAATGGGCAAATGATTATGAATTTCTCAGCAAATATGTTGGGGCTCGATAATGCAGCCACTCCATTCGGTTTAAAGGCAATGCAAAGTTTACAAGAACTTAATCCAAACAAGGCGGTAGCATCCAATGCCCAAATCATGTTTTTGGTTTTGCACAGTGCCGGTCCCGTGTTGATTCCTTTGAGTATCATGGCTCAGCGAGCAATTTATGGAGCCGCAGATGCCTCTGATATTTTTATTCCCTGTTTAATCGCTACGTATGTAGCAACTCTGACGGGTTTATTGTTTGTCGCCTTTAAACAAAAGATTAATTTATTAGACCCTGTTATTTTATCTTGGTTGGGAGGAATTACTGCTTTTATTGGCGTAGTCCTTTGGTATTTTTCAAGTATTCCGAAAGAGGAAATAGAGAAGATTTCGAAGGTAGTCAGCAATTTGATTTTGTTTACATTCATTGTTTCCTTTTTATTGGGAGCGTTGCGTAAAAAAGTCGATGTATTCGATGTATTTATTGAAGGAGCGAAGGGTGGTTTTGAAACCTCTGTTCGGATTATTCCTTATTTAGTGGCGATGTTGGTAGGTATTAGTGCGTTACGAAATTCGGGAGCGTTAAATATGGTAGTCGATGGCATGAAATATCTAGTAGCTTTGGCAGGCATGAACACCGACTTTACGGATGCTTTGCCAACAGCGTTAATGCACCCATTAAGTGGCGGAGGTTCTCGTGCCATGATGATTGATACCATGAAGACTTTTGGCCCTGATTCTTTTGCTGGACGTTTATCGTGCGTGTTTCAAGGGTCGGCAGATACTATTTTTTATGTAATAGCTCTCTACTTTGGTTCGGTAAATATCAAGCAAACTCGCTATACGCTTTGGGCTGGTTTAACGGCTGATTTAGCGGGTATCATCACAGCAATTTGGGTAAGTTATCTGTTTTTTCATTAATATAGTTCAACCAACTTACTGGTTGAGCTAACATTAGTTCAACACTTTTAATATATAATACTTTGAAATTGTTTGAAAATGAAATACCTACACCTCCTACGATTGTGGTGGTAGGTTTGGGCTACGTTGGGCTTCCCTTGGCAGTAGCTTTTGGTAAAAAATATACGACGATTGGAGTAGATACCAATAAAGTAAGGGTTGCAGAGTTGAGGGCTTTTTCTGACAGAACCTTAGAACTCACAAGTAATCAAATACAAGAAGCTACGCAATTAAGCTTCGCTTCATCGCTTGATTATCTACCTTTACAGCATCAAAGGACGGTGTTTATTATAACTGTGCCTACTCCGATAGACGTGTTCAAGAAACCGAATTTACAGTTTTTACTAGCGGCTAGTCATGCGGTGGGTAAAGTATTAAAAAAAGGAGACCTTGTCGTGTATGAATCAACTGTCTACCCTGGCTGTACAGAAGATGATTGTGTACCTGTGTTAGAACAAACGAGTGGTTTACAGTATAATCATGATTTTTATTGTGGGTATTCACCCGAACGAATTAACCCAGGGGATAAAGAACGAACGTTACCTAAAATTCTTAAAATCACCTCTGGGAGTACGGCTGAAGTGGCTCGTTTTGTGGATTGTTTATATGCTTCGATTTTAGAGGCAGGTACGTATCAAGCTCCTTCGATTCGGGTAGCAGAGGCTGCTAAATTGATTGAGAATTGCCAACGAGATGTCAATATCTCTTTTGTGAATGAATTAGCTCTCATTTTTGACCGTATGGGCATTGATACCACAGAGGTATTAGAAGCGGCTGGTACAAAATGGAACTTCCTGAAATTTAAACCTGGTTTAGTAGGAGGTCATTGCATTGGCGTTGACCCTTACTATATGATTCATAAAGCAGAAAGTTTGGGCTATTATCCCGAAGTAATTGGAGCAGGCAGGCGAATCAATGATAATATGGGCATTTTTGTGGCCAATAAAATTATCAAATTGATGATTCAAAAGGAGGTGGCTGTAAAGAATGCCAAGGGGCTAATCTTGGGTTTTACCTTCAAAGAAAATTGTCCTGATATTCGGAATACAGGAGTCATTGATGTCTATAATGAATTAATTTCTTTTGGAATCAATATGGATGTTTATGACCCTTGGGCGGATAAAGAGCATGTGTTAGCGGAGTATAATGTTCCGCTAGTGGGAGCTTTAGCGAAAGACTATGATTTAGTTGTGTTAGCCGTGGCTCATGAAGCATTTCAAGAAATAGATAAAAAAGACATTACTAAACCCAGACATGTCTTTTTTGATATTAAATCAGTATTGAATAAGGAAGAGGTAGATGGACGTTTATAAAATGCAAGAGGTGGATGTCATCATTCCTTGTTATCAATTGTTAGCATATAATAGGGAGCATTTTGAAACGCTTGTCCGTTCGTTGGCAACTTCGCAAAATCGACCTTATATTCGACAAGTTATAGTACTAAACGATGATATAACGGAACTGATTCAACCTTTTGTTGAGGTAGTTTTTGAAGTGAATCAATTAAGGGACAAACTGATTTTTCTACAAAATGACGTTTGTCTAGGACAAGGAGCAAGTCGGAATAAAGGGGCGAGTCTAGCTAAGGCGAGTTACCTACATTTTATTGATCAAGATGATTTTATTTCGGACGATTTCTATTCCGTATTACTTGCTACTCCTGCCGATTGTCGCTTAGCGAGTTTGATGCTTTATCGACAAGGGGAAATCCGAAAGCTACATCGAATTTGGACAGATTGGTGGTATAAAAAAGCTCGCTATTTGTCGGATTTAAGTTTTTTTATGTTTGCCAATATTGCAGTGTCCCCTGGGCAATATGTACTTAAACGAGCTTGTTTTGAAGCAGTTGGAGGTTTCCCGACTTTGATTCAAAAAGGGGCAGAAGATTTTGGATTACTCTTTAAACTCTGTGACCGCAATACTTCTTTTTTATTTGTGGATAATGCCTTGTTCTACCATCGTTTACACCCACATCAAGGAAAGAATTATCTGAATATTACGGCTTCTGTTAAGGAGTTTTTGAGTGATTATCCCGTTCCTCAAAGCGGCTATTTAAAAGTGATTTATTCACAACGACAACAGTTCTATTTTAAAACGATACGATCAAAAATACGTTATAAATTATTTTTTTCGTAGGCTATGGCATACCCATTTTTTACACCTATGGTTGCCTTTTACCTGTTCATAAGCATTGTTTTTTTAGTGTACGCTAACGTTACAAGCATTTTATTTTGGCTAAAAATTACCTTGCTCGTTCATGTATTGGGCGATTACTTTTCTGACGATTTCTGGGAACTAGAACCCATCCGATTGACCTCCTACGAGTTCATGACGAGTATCACCATGCCTATGCGAGAATTAGCCAATAGTTTGTTACTGATGGGTCTGTTCATTATTGATACGACCTATTTATTGGCCAGTATTCTTGGTAAACCCAACCGCCTACGGATTCAACAAAATAGCATTCAAACGTCTTTTTACTTTTATACAGGCTTATTTATTAAAGGCTGTTTACTCGTTTATTTATCATGGTTGAAAGGCGAATTTACCCTTGATATTAAACCTGAAGATACCCTAGGTATTAGTGCTTTCATTCACATTGCTGAGTTTTTGATTCCGATAGGTTTAGTTTTTCGTCATGATTTATCGCAGTCTCTTAGTTATCGTAATGTCGTAACGGATTTAATCATCTTGTTACTGATTTCGAGCTTATCGCATTCTAAAGCTCAAATCATTAATTACTTCATTACCTATCTCATTCCTTTGTCGCTTCTTTACGGGTTGAAAACTACCTTTTCGTTGCTTTTCAACTTTCGTTTTGTGCCGTTATTGATTCCTGTATTTTTCTTAATCGCTCTTAAAACACAACTAAGAAGTAATCAAGAAGTGGTCTTAGAGCAAGACAACCTCCTATCGAGTCTTATTGGTGGGGCATCTAGTCGCTTGTTGGGAGGGATTCATCGTGCTTTTATTTATATGACCGATAGCGTTGTTACAAGACATGAAGCAACGATGGCGGGGGCATATCATAGTCAATTATTTACGCTATTGATTCCGAGAGCTCTGTGGGCAGATAAGCCTCGGATTGCCTCAGAGCAAATCTGTTATTACCTTGATTTACCTTATGACGGCACTTCCTTTGCGGTGAATTTAATAGGGGCGATGATTTGTGATTTTGGCGTGTGGGGAGTGGTTGTCATTGCTCCTTGTGTAGGGCTCTTTTTTTATGGAATAGAATCTTTTTTTATCAAGAAAATTAACCGTTTTTCTATCTTAACGAATCAAAATATGCTCTTGTTTTTATGGCTTGTTGCTTGGTTGTCAGAATATAATCAGATGGCAGAAGGTGGACTTGTTTCTGGCATTGTAGGCTTTCTGACTTCGTGTTTGTTTTCGCTCTTTGTTTGGAGTTTGTACCGTTTTGGAACATGGTTATTTACTTATAAAAACTCGTTAACTACCTTAAAAACGATATGAAAATCTGCTTTTTTGTACGACTCCAAGAAAACACAAGAAAAGAACGACTCGAAACACTAAGTCGTATCGAGTTTTACGCTCAGGA
The DNA here is from genome assembly GCA_023255485.1 of Flectobacillus sp. Lineage (GTDB taxonomy): Bacteria > Bacteroidota > Bacteroidia > Cytophagales > Spirosomataceae > JALRIJ01. Next base: position 1,780 of record JALRIJ010000095.1, on the reverse strand, counting down.
TATTAAAATTTTACAAGAATTAGGACATGATGTAATCTTAGCAACACGGTATTCTGAAATTCCATGGGATGCTGATTTATATTATTGTTGGTGGTGGACGTTTTCGTTTATGCCCTTATGGAAAGCAAAATGGAAGGGCAAACCGTTGCTAATTACAGGAACATTTGACCATATTTTACCCAAAGGGTTAATCAATTATTATGATAGACCTTTGCTACAACGCTTATGGTTGCGTTGTTCTTTGTGGTTGGCAAATGCCAATGTATTTGTTTCGGAGATGGAGTATAAAAGTGTAACTGAGCAACTCGGATGCCGTAATCCTTTTTATTCGCCTCATATTATTTATACGGATGAATACAAGCCAGCATTAGAAGAATGTCGAGAAGAACATTTGATTTTTACGGTAGCATGGCTACATGAGGTAAATGCCAAACGAAAAGGGATTTTTGAAATCATTCGAGCAGCGGCTTTGGTCAAAAAAGTGTATCCAAGTATTCAATTTTGTATTGCAGGAGAAAAGAGTTCGGCCTATCCAGCTTTGAAAGCCTTGGTGGCAGTACTTCAATTAGAAGAGACTGTTCATTTCTTAGGCGTAATCAGTAAAGAAGAGAAAATACGGTACTTGCAGCGTTGTGCAGTTTATCTTCAACCTTCTCGTTTTGAGGGCTTTGGTGTAGCTATTTTGGAAGCAATGGCTTGTGGGTGTCCTGTGGTGACGAGTTCGGTAGGAGCGATACCAGAGGTGGTAGGCGATGTGGCTACCTTGGTCGATTGTGATGATGTTGAAGGGCTGGCGGAGGCAATTATGCGGTTTTTAGCAGATAAACAAGCAGCCCAAGAAACAGGGCGTTTGGCACGAGAGAGGGCGGTGCGTTTATTTCACAATGATCGTCGCTTACATGAGTTGAAAAAAATTATGGAAACGATTACTAAAGCTTAACGAAGGTGTGCGGAATTTACGGAATCGTATCAAATAAAAAGCAGAACGGACTGGCTTCGTTGGCAACGATGGCTCATCGTGGTCCAGACGATTGTGGTTTTTTTGAAACAAAAGGACTTTTCTTGGGACAGCAACGGTTGGCAATTCAAGACCTTTCGGTAAATGGACATCAGCCGATGTTTTCGGAAGATGGACGTTATGTACTTATTTTTAACGGAGAAATTTATAACCATTGGGAAATTAGAAAAGCCTTACAAACAACGCACATTTTCAATTCTTCTAGCGATACGGAAACTCTTTTGTACGCCTATATCGAGCAAAAAGAGGCATTGTTTAATCAGTTAAATGGGATTTTTTCTTTTGCCATTTTTGATCACCTTACCGAAGAGCTAGTAATTGTTCGAGACCCACTTGGGGTAAAACCACTTTATTTCTATCAGGACGGTGATTGTTTTGCCTTTGCTTCTGAACTAAAAGCGTTTACCAAGATTCCTTCGTTTGCGAAGTCGCTTGATTACGAAGGAATGCTGAATTACCTCCATTTTTTGTATTCTCCAGCAGAGAAAACGCCTTTGAAACACGTAAAAAAGCTATTAGCAGGGCATTATATCAAACTGAACGTAGGGGATTATTTGGATAAAAAGACGAGTGTCCAGCCCATCTGTTATTACGATATTCCGTTTACGGGAGTATATTCCACGAAATCGGAGGAGGCTCTTATTGATGAGTTGGACGAACTTCTTTTTAGGGCGGTACAGCGTCAGTTATTGTCGGATGTTCCGATTGCCTTCTTTTTATCAGGTGGTTTGGATTCGAGTGCCGTGGTGGCCATGGCAAAAC
>JALRIJ010000094.1:7056-11465 GCA_023255485.1 Flectobacillus sp. | reverse complement strand
AATTATAGTCGAGTGGACTATACTCAAAATTCGGAGCAAGAGCGGGTGCAATGTTAATCGTCGAATCTAAGGTCACATAGCTATTGCCGTTATAAGCTTTTAGACTTACCTTAAAACTACCCTCTTGAGCAAAGGTTACCGCAGGGCTTTCGTCGGTAGCTGTGGTTTTATCTGCTTTTTCAAAAGACCATTCGTAGCGAGTTGCTCCCTGACTTTTATTTTTGAAAGTTACTTTAGCAGGAGCAAAATTATTGACATCATACACCACCTCGAAAGCGGGTTTAATGGCAGCTCCAACCGTAATTTGCATTTCTTTTTTATCTACTTGGGCATCCAAATTTTTCACTTCCAACATCACCTTATACGTTCCTGCTTTCGTAAAAGTCAAGACGGGAGGATTCCGTTCGGTACTGGTCGTGATGTCTGCTCCTTCAAAAGTCCATGCGTAAGACTCAGCTCCGTCGGAGGTATTCGACAAGGTTATTTTTACAGGAACAGCCTTATTTTCCTCTTCGTACTTCACGACAAAATCAGCTTTGATGCCTAAATACGTTTCCTTGAAACACGCTGTTGTCAAGAAAACAAATACTGGAATAATCAGTATTCTTGGGAAAAAATATATCAATCGTTTCATGGTGTCAGGGAATATTATTTCGCTTGTTTAGGAGTGCTACGTTGTGCCGAAGCAATCGTGTTTTTTGAGCCTTCTCTGCCGTCTTTTTCTACTACTACGACCGAATAGACATAAGACTCTTCTTCCATAATTGCCTCGTCTAAATACTCGAATGTTCCTTTGGCTACTTTTTTAAGTAAACTAAAATCCTCTTCGTCCGACTTGCGGCGATAAATATGATAAGCCGCTACGTTATCACCCTCAACCGCAGGCCATTTAATCATAATTCCTTTAGGATGGTTGATTAAATCAATGCGTTTCAGACTGGCAATATAAGTCCGTGGATAATTCACCTTTACTTCTTCCGAATAGGTACTTGTATCTCCTTTGAGCGAAAGCGAAGCAATGCGGTAGTAGTAATTTTCGCCAATGACAAACGTAGTATCCACAAAGCGATTGGTTGCAATGCCAAACGGCGACACAGGTTGAAAGTTTGTTTCGCCCTCTTTTTTACGTTCTAATAAATAACCTGCTACAAAATCATCGTTCTTCCGAATGTCCACCCATTCCAAAATCAAATCGTTGTTAATCATCGAGTGAGTCAGGTACGAAGGCACCCACATTTCTTCTTTCTTGATGGGTGAAAAAGCAATGGTATTCGAGAAATCGCTGGTATCTTGCGTTAGATTTTGTTGCAGAACAGCATAATAGTACGTACTTTTTCCCGACAACGTTTTGGTTGAGTCAGTATATTCTTTGCCCGTAACGACCGTACTTACCAAGGCTAACTTATCAGGCGAAAGCCCTCTATAGACGAAATAGCCATACGCTGCTTTATCGTCAGCAGCCTCCCATTGAAGTTTAGGATAGGCTTTTGAAGCGGCATCTACTTGTAGATTAAAAGGCGGTAATGGTTTTGAAAACGTTTTACACGACAGCACCACATTGGCAGGAATTTCCTGTTGCACATTTTGTTTTGGCAAAAAAGAAGGACTTACAAAATAGGTATAGTTTTTCCCCGGAATTACCTGATAGTCTGTAAAGGTATTTTCTTGATAATCTAACTGAGCCACTACTTCACGAGCATTGTCGTCGTAACTACGAGCAATTGTCACCCCTGTGTAATAAGGCTTTACAGGTAATTTTGTCCAATTTAATTTGATACAATTGGTAGAATCTTTTCCATAAACGGCATAAATCAACGGCACAGAACCCTGTGAAATCGCATAGGCATTGGCCACATCACTGGTATCACCCAAGGCAGTAGCATAATCTTCTGGAATTAAAATAGCCGAAATTAAATCTTCTGGAAATGCCTTAATAGACGCTGATACACGGAAATCACCTAGCGAATCTGGATAAGCAAAAGCCTTATCGTGCAAATGCCACGTTAGTTCATTATTCTTTTTGTAGAAAATATCGAACTTGGTATTATTAACATCCTGACGTTTAGAGTTCAGAAATACCGCTAACGTTTTTTGGTAAGCTTTAAATTGTTCCAAATCATCTCCAACAGGAGGGTTATCACCTTTTTTTGCAAAAACAGGATACTCTCCCTGTACGAAAGAAGGATAAGTAACCTTCCAATTAAAGGTCACTAAGCTGTCCATTGAATTGACATGGCTCAAAGTAGTTTTTACTTTTCTCAACTCAGGGTTCGTAAAGTTAGATGCAATTTGGACTGCTCCCCAATATTCCTCTATTCCACTTTTATCTACACGAACTAGCTCATAGTAATACACCGAGTTCTTCACGACCTCTTTGTCCAAGAAACCATAGCCAAAAACCTCTAGGAATTTGATATTTACTTCGGTGAAAGTAGCCAATGAGTCAAAGTGATATTCAGTTTCCAGATAGCGTTGCAACTGAGCGTCCGATTTCAAATTAGCCATTTTTCTAAAGTCTCTCTCAAGGTCTTTTCCTACCATTTTTTGAAAGTCTTTTATCTTAGTCACCCTGGTAATTTTACCAATTTCTTTGAGTTGATCCCCAACAGAAATAAGCTCCCTACGCAATACCTTGAAATAAGCGGTCTGTTGCATAGTCATATCAAACTTGGAAAAATCTCCATCCTTTGTATAAACACGTAGATAATTCCCTTGTGGAGAGGAATAAGCCATCACAACACCTTTATCCCTGTCATCTGAAACCGACTGGGTAAAGGCATTGACCGTATAAATTGATAATATAAAAGCGGTTATAATACGTAAATTTTTCATATTAATGCTGTGTTCACTACACAATAAGTATCAAATTTGATAATGTTAGAATCTCATTTTAAAGCCATTTCGCTGCGAATAAGATACATTCACAGAACCACTTAGACAAAGCTTACCACTCACTCCACATGGGTAAGGTACCTCACACCATCTCGAAGAACAACTTGGCCCTGTCCAGCCCCAACAACAGCAGCTTACTCCACACCATATTCGCTGACTACATAACTTAATACTTTTAGAATTACAGCCAACACCTCTACCATCACCGAAGTACATTTCTAATCGTCCTCCTGCTGAAGCATCAAAATACCAGCCTGAGTTATACCCGCCTTGTGCAGAAATATTTACGCCAAGCGATCCTCCAATTGAAAAGCCTAACACACTCGCTCTAGCATCAAGATTCACTTTTGCCCCAACCCCCAAGACGAAAATATTAGAAGTCCAGTTATAGACAAAAATGGCATCCAATTCGCTCGAATAATTAACAGAATAACTCGCTACCCAAATATTACCATTTGACGAAGCACCTGCGTTGGCTCTACATTTAAAGTAAATGCCGTTCACAATACTGCCGTTGGTGAAGTATTTATTATCGAATGAACTAGCACAATTTTTCACTTCTTTTGGTGTAAGGGTCGCATTCAAATCGGTATTTCCTCCAATCATTACCGCTCCATTTACAGTCATTGAGAATACCGTTGTGCGAACAGTCGCTCCTAAGAAGAAGCTTTTGGTTGTAAAGAATACCGTCGCATCAATCTTCGCCATCGCTCCTTTTACCACCTCTTTATCGCAGCTCATCGTACCCAATACCAACATACGGCAGAAGTCCAATTTCACTTTGATATTACAGTACAACTCTTTTTTGTTGTACCAATCCATCGCTCCTTCTACCACAGGCACAGCTCCACAATCGTTTGTACTAAATAAGACAGACAGCTTGATATTTCTAAACTCGGTCACATCCCTGGAAACTCCCGTCGGATAGGCACTACCCAAAAGAGACACCATGTATTTATTCGTTCCTGTATTAATATCAATCGCTCCGCCAATAGAAGACCATGTAATAGACCCCGTTACGATGGTTGTCGAAGCAATCAACGACGCTCCAAATTCAATACCGTTTGGTAATTGATAGAATTTAAGCCCTGCACCAAATTTTCGACTAACGGTTTCAGCCTCTCCATTTCCTTCAAAGCCTACTTTGTCGCCACTGGTGGATAGTTTTACCGAAGCAAAGGCTTTGAAACTGGCTGTTTCTACCAGCAAGTCAATACTATTAAATTTCACTTCTACCCCTTTGCCAAAATCTCCGACCAAGAAAGACGCATCCGACTTAAACTTCGCTCCTTTCAATTTGTCAATTTGTACGCCCCCAGCAAAGCCAAAAGCCCAACTCACAAAGTCGTTATCCAATTCAACATCGGCATCGGGTTTTACCTTTCCCGTTTGCTGATAGGTCTGTCCAATTGCTTTACTGGCTTGTGTATCTTTATTTCCGACAGCTTCGTAGTTTTTATTATTAAACTGTTTTGTCTCTTGTAGCTTGGCGGTTTCTTCTTCGGTACGCAATAGCA
>JALRIJ010000094.1:0-7046 GCA_023255485.1 Flectobacillus sp. | reverse complement strand
TCATTCATATCACGCCATTCCATGGTTTTGCCTTTGCTAAACAACAAGCGACGGATATTGATTTTTACAGGCCCCATGTCAATACTAATGTCGGCTTTTAAGCTTACCATAAAAGCTCCATTGGTATTCACCATTAATTTCTGTACGGTCAGTGGGAATACCTTTTTGAGGGTTGGGTAGTTGTTGCTATTTTTTAATTCTAAAATAGCTCCTGCATCCAACTGATAGGCATCGTCTCGTTTGTTATAACCAAAAACGATGTTTTGTCCCTTCGGACTTTTGAAAATGACATCTTTGATTTTATAGCCTTCTTCTGGGAACGACATATCCATGTATGGATAGTAAGTTCCATTGACATTGTTCAGTGTAAACGAGTTGACAATCAAGTGGTTTTGTTGACTCGTAAACATTTTACCACCAATTCCATAGCGTTTAAAGTTATCAAACACCTGAATTTTGGTCACATCAAATCGCCATGAGCCTTTTACGCCAATCGTTGCAAAAGCATCTTTGGTACTTACGAAACTAGCTTCTTTTAGGTCAAGGTCTGCATTATTTGCCAATACGACTTTTTCCAATTTAAACACCTCTTTAAAGGCCGCTCCCGACATAAATGGAAGACGTAATTGTCCTTTTAGTTTTATTCCTGCTTTCGATAGCACGGCACTTGCAGGATCTACATCCAACATCAAGTTGGCAACGCCACCTACTCGAATCGGTACCAAACCTGTTTTACCCACTTGGTTAGAATCGGTACTTACAGCAGGGAACTTCAACTTAAATTGAGCATTAGGTTCGTTGTTTTTCAACTCCATTCCTTCAGAAATAAACACAGGGAAGAAAGAGTCTTTTTCGACAGCCGTTGGCTTATCTTCTTTCTTGGCTTCTGCCGTAGGAGTTTCTTCTTTTGGTTTTGCAGCATCCAGTTTCTTCTGATTAGCCGCTGTAATATCGTTATTGAAGCCCACTTTTTGCTCCGCAACGTCCAAATCAAGTTCTAATTTCACCTGCGACATGTACGCTTCTGGATTAGAACCAAGAATTTTTTCGGGAGTAAACTTCACAAACGTGCCGACAATTTTTCCTTTATTTTGCTTTCCAAGGGTCGTTACTTTCGTTAATAAAATGGCAGGTTTTCCAATTAAAGCAACCGACGCATATTTATGTAACGTCAACTTAACTGCCGTTTCTTCAAACTTCATTTCCTCACGAGCCAACACAGCATTAGTTTCATCTTTGTCTTTTCTAACAGGAACATTCTTAAAACTTAGCGTTTGGCCTTTCACCATTTTGAAGACCCCTTCTAATTTCTCAGGATCGATTTTACCCGTAATTTCAAAAACACCGTCGTCTTTCTTAATGGCTTTTTCAATCACGACCGACATTCCTTGTAAGTGAGTAAACTTCGGAATCGATGCGTCTTGTTGATATAATTTCATCGAAATCGCTTTCGATGCCTCTTTCACTTCCACAAAGTTCTTCTCGGTATTGTAGGTATCTTTTGTAAATACCAACTCTTCTCCTGTCGATTTCTTCTCAATCAAAAGCTCGAACTCTCCTCCTTTGGTTGTGCTTGCTTTACTCGGACTACCCGTTACACTGACTTCCACACCTTCTAAAGCACCCACTAATACGGAATCTTTGTTATATGCTGTCACTGTTCCTTTTACTCGAAATGCCTCTTTCAACATCAATTCAATGGTAATTGCTTGTCCATTCTGACTGCTTGCTGGCAAGGTATAATCCTCTAGTTTATCTTCTAAATAAAGCGTTGACGCAGTTGCTTCATTCTGCACCGCAAAATTCAATCGTGTTCCTTTGACATACTGACGCAACCCATTTTCAGGAATTTGAACGCTAATATCATTCAATTTCAAGAACGATTTTACAAAGGTTTTTACCTCCTCTTTTTTGGTATAGGTCTTAATGATTACCAGATAATCTCTCGACTCTAAAGCCATATTTTTCTGACTATAGAATTTCACTACTCGTGCGTTCTTGTTTTTGAACTCATTCATAAACGCCTCGTCTGTCATATCTATGTTCAAGAAATTAGCGGTCGAAAAATCTTTCACTTTTGCTTTCACAAAGGCAAGTCCATCGTCTTTGAAATCCGTATTGGCAAGTACCTGAAACTTACTCACCTCAAAACGAGCATCTTTATAGCCTTCTGCTTTTACAGCAATCGACGGTTCTGTTTTCAAATCTGATTCGTCAGACAAATGAATCAAGAAAGCTCCCTCCGTATTTGTTCTGACCGTAGTGCTATTTGGATACGAAACCATCGCATCTACCACAGCACGACCAAACTGGTCTTTTAGAAATCCTGCAATCGAAACACCGTCGGCAGTGAAATAGATATTTTCTGTTTGGTTTTTAGTAGGCTTATCAATCAATTTGAAAGCTGGCTGTCCTCCATTTGGATTATTCACCAAAATACCGAGTTTCTTGATGGTCTGATTACTCCCAATCATCGAAGGAATTTCGATTTCATATAAACCCTTATCGCTTGACTTGGCACTTGACTTCCAAGTTGCTGCCATCAATAACTGACTTGGCGACAATGCTTTATTGCTCAGCAAGGCATCTGAAATGGAAAATACACTTACTTGCTGCGAAGCCAAAGGTCTATTTTTGCTCTCCGTTCCTAAGGCTACAAGTCCCTTCACTTTTGGATTTGGCGAAGTATATTGAATCACATCCATTATTTTGAAGGACTCTGTATTCGTGATTCCGCTCGTATTCACCGTCGAAATAGGGAAAATAGACGCATCAAAATCTTTTTCTTTCAGGCGCAAAATATACTGATCGGCAAAAAGCGAGTTACCAAATAAGCTGACAATGTTCGATTCTTTTAACTCTGCTACCTTGATGTAGGTAGAGCCATTGAACATGACTTCATCTCTCGTAGTGCTTACATTGCCTTCATTTTCTAAAATCGTTTTTTCCTGTTCAAAAACAGCCTTCATTCGATAAAGCCCTACCGTTTCAAAACTCTTATTGGTGATTTTTCCTGCTTTATCAAACACACTTGGCGAGTAACGCATGGTATTTGCCAAGAGGTTGAAATTGCCGACTTCACGGTTCGTAGAAGCGGTTTCATCTATCTGAATTTTAACAAATTGAGGTGATAACGCTTTATTTTTATAGTTGATGTACAAATAGAAATACTTGACATCTTTCAACTGAGCAATTTTGACATTCTTAAACTTAAACTCTCCTTTATCGTCCGACTTAACGGTTTCTAACATTGATAATTTTGACGCATTATTCTGATAATCAGTCAGTCCTCCATTAAAACTATCGTTACTTCCATAAAGCGTCACATTGGCATTTTGAAGGGCATATTTTGTAGCTGCTTCTTTACTAGCAGTCCAATCTACTCGTTCTTGTTTACGAAGGTCAACTCTTGTGGCAATCAAGGTATTTTGCGTAGCCAACGAAGCCTCCGACTGTCTGAAACTCCACGTTAAGCCTCCTTTTAATTCTACCGCCGAAGCCAAACGAGCTGTCACGACGTTCACAGGTACAGCCGCAATATCTACAGAACTAGAAGTCGCTGTTCTACCCACAGCATCGCTTGCTTTTACTTGATAACTATATTTTTCAGTCGGTACTAAACCCGAAATCTGAGTCGAATTGGTCTGTGTACCAAACGAAGGGCTTACATTTACTTCTTTTACCGAACGCCCTTTAGCATCTGTTACACTCAATACATATTGCGAATGATTGGCTTCGCCTTTCCACGAGAAAGTCAGGTACTTAAAATCTGCTCCCCAATTAGCACTTAAATTGCTCGGGGCTAACATCGGATTGGCATAACGAAACGAGTAAATTTCGCTAATACCTTCATTTGAAAAAGAACCCACTTTTGCTTCACTACCAAATTTCACCTTTGCCTGTACACGCCACGCATAGCTGTAGCCCTCACGCAAAGGTGGAAATTTGGAGTTATATAAAAAGCTATTTGTGGTTATGGTTGTCTTATAGATAGGAGGTTGTGACAGAAAGATATTCTGAATATTCCCTCGATTGGCTACGGGTAATTCCGTCAAAATGAATTCGTATTCCACATCATTCAATTGGGTATGGCGTGGATTCCACTGAAACAAGACATTTTGAACCTGCGAAACGGGTATTTCTCCCCCATTTTGAGGCATAATCAATACAGGCGGCTGGTTTAATTCAATCCAGACAGGCATACTTGCCACCTTGTCCGATAGCTTTGTTCTAGTCTGTTGGTCATATACTTCAACCGTAAAGGTGTATAAGCCCGCAGGAAGTGGTTTGGTATAAAGGGCTGGAGCGACCGTTAAAAAGTTCGCTGAAAAATACTGGGCTAGGGCCGCCGTAGGAACAATCGCCAACGAACCAGCCGTAAGGGTCAATGGAAAAGCCATTGCCGCATCGTTCGACAATATGCTGATTCCTGGGCCTTGAACGCCTACTTTTAAGTAAACTGTTCGGCTAGGTAGTTGTAAATCTTGTAACTGCAAACTCACCCGCATAGGATTTTTGATAGGATTAGCAAAATCCTGTAAAACACTTGGGCACGGCGTATTTACCTGCACAATCGCTCGTACAGGATAGTTATTTTGTCCCCAACTACCCATGGGTAGGCATAGACAAATCAACAGCCATAAATATAGTCTGGTAAAAATCTTCGAGTTCATAAAATGATGTGTTAAAACTGGTAGTTATAGCCCAAATTGATGGTATAAATGGTAGCAGGTAAAACCGTGGTAGCAACTTGGCTGCTATTATCTGAATTGTTGAGGAGTAAAACACTCGTCACAATTTTTGATTTTTTAGAAATACCATAGCTTGCATTCAGGTTGGCATTGAGAATAGACGAAACACTAGGTGACTGCGTAGCACGATTCTCTGAGCGTAAAGCATTGATAGACAAGCCCACTTGCAATTTATCTTTCAAGAAAGCTTGCTGAGCAATTAAGGTAGGCCCATGCACCAACACATCGTTTTTACCAATAGCATTCAGGTTATAATTATAGCCCACATTGATAGTTAGCTTTTTGGCAGGCCAGCCCATATTGTAGGTTACTTGGGCGTTATAGACTTGACTCGCTTGTCCTTGACGGATAATTTCACCTTGCTTATTGGCAGCATCCATCACCGAAGCATTAAGCGAAACACCTTGTACCTTTGTCTCGGTTTGAATAAAATTGTAGGAAATATTCGTCGAGAAGTTTCGATTAATCTGGGTATAATTTAAGGTATCAATGGGAATCAAACTGGACGCTCGTTGAGCCTCTTTTACTAAATTTCGGATAAATGAGTAGCCTTTAAAAGTAGAGTAACTCACATTTGCATTAAACTTTTCGTTAGGGGTAAACACCAAATTAGTAGCCACCACCAAACGGTCTTGTCCATTGGCTTTGGTATCCAACAAATCGTGCTGAGTACCTACATTAGCCGAAAAGGAGATTTTATTCCCCCATAAACGCTGTGCTAAGTTCACCGTATAGCTTTCAAAATCATCGGTAAAGAAGTATCCCCCGAAAGTCGTATAACCAGGGTCAACCCGTTCGTAACCTAAACCCACGGTAGTCTGGGCATTGAACAAGGCTTTCGATAATTTGGCTTTGATTGCAGAAACGGATTTAACATAACCATTTCCTTCAAAAAATAAGGATGCCACTCCTGACTGACTAACCGAAGCAAGCCCACTATTGTCTGCAATAAGGCTGTTGCTGTATTCCAAATCCAATTGGGCAATTTTGGGTAACATCAAGCCCCCTTCAAAACCTAATACCACATTTTTTTGGGGTCTTAGTCCATTAATTTGGAGTTGAGCCGCAGTAATAGAGGCTGGGTTATCGGCAGCATGTAAGAAATTGATTCCCGCCCGAAACTTTCCTTGGTTATACTGAACCTTTAACCCATACCCCATACGATTGTAGGTCGTATCTGTCGTTTTCTTGACTAGACGACCGACCATAGTACTCACTTGCCATTTGCCTGGCACTAGCTCGAAGCCAACGCCACTGAACTGATGTCCATTTAATGTATAAGGAGAAAATGTCATGGCAGTAGTACCGAAGTACCCTGTTATCCATTTGTATTTGGGAGTAATCGAAAATTGGTTAAATGAATAAGCTTGACTGTAACTAAATTGGCGGTTAGAATAATTAATATTTAAAGGAATATCAATTAAACCCAAAATGTTAAAATTAACACTTCCATTAATAAAATAGCTATATTGCTGTGCGTCCACTGGCACGTACGAATTATAGAGATTATTAAGGTTAAGTCCACCTGTTACCGTTAATTTTTTTGCATTTTTCAGGTTACTAAAGTCCATGACCTGTGCATTACCAATTAGGCATATACAACAAGTAAGCATCATACTTTGTACGAAGTGAGTAAAAAGTTTTAACATAACTATTAGACGAATTAAAGAATAAAGAAGTAAAGCAAAGATGAATTTATTATCAGAACTTTGTATTTCACTTGTTCGCTATGATACGTAAACGGGTAAAAAAATAACGTGAACGGTAAATTGTAGCACTTAAATGCGACCCTTTTTCATCATTGGTACAGAATAATGCCATATCTTAGTAGTCTGAAATCACTATTCATGAACAATCTTATCAAGTATATTAAAGGTATTTTCAATATCCTTTTGTGCTGTACTATTTATGTACCGCTCATGGGACAGTTAATGCCTAACATTCAACAAACAGAACGACATTTAGGTATCAAAGATGGGCTAGAAAACCGACATGTCAACACGACCTTTATAGACAATAAGCAGCAATTATGGTTTTTATCTGACAATAGACTTTCGCTCTTCAGAGGAGATAAAATTGTCAATTATAAATTGACCGATAACTTTTCGAATCGAGGTTTTAATCAGGGATTTGCCGATGTAAAGGGAAACTTTTGGCTAACAGAGAATTTTGAATGGTATTACCCCTTTAATTTTCAGGGAGGACTCATTTTTAATCCTATTACCCAAAAAACATATTCTTTAGCTAGTTATCTGGGGGGTAATCTGGCAATTCACTCCTTACTTCCTTTTCAGG
>JALRIJ010000093.1 GCA_023255485.1 Flectobacillus sp. | reverse complement strand
GAAAATTGCTGTAATAGGATCGGGCTATGTAGGATTAGTAACGGGAACTTGTTTTGCTGAAACAGGCAATCAGGTTACTTGCGTTGACATAGATGCGAAGAAGATTGAAAAAATGAAAAATGGGATTATTCCTATTTACGAACCAGGGTTAGACGATTTATTTAATCGCAATACAGCAGAAGGAAGATTGAAGTTTACTACAAATCTTGCTGAAGGGATTAAAGATGCTAAAGTGATTTTCTTAGCGTTACCAACACCTCCAGGCGAAGATGGTTCTGCCGATTTAAAATATATCTTAAAAGTGGCTGACGATTTAGGCCCTTTATTGGAAGAATATGTGGTAGTCATTGATAAAAGCACGGTGCCAGTAGGAACAGCGGAAAAAGTACATGCGGCTATTGCCAAAAATGCAGCAAGTACAGACTTGTTTGATGTGGTGTCGAACCCTGAGTTTTTACGTGAAGGGGTAGCCGTAGAAGACTTCATGAAACCTGACCGTGTTGTGATTGGTACAACCTCTGACAAAGCGAAAGCAGTAATGACTAAGTTATATGCTCCTTTGGTACGTCAAGGCAATCCAATCATCTTTATGGATGAACGTTCGGCAGAAATGACGAAATATGCTGCTAATGCGTTTTTAGCAACAAAAATTACCTTTATGAACGAAATCGCTAACCTTTGCGAAAAGGTAGGAGCGAATGTAGATGATATTCGTAAAGGAATTGGAACAGATTCACGTATCGGTAAGCGTTTCTTGTTTGCAGGAATTGGCTACGGTGGAAGTTGTTTCCCTAAAGACGTTCAGGCTTTAGAGAAAACGTCTAAAGAATTTGGTTACGATTTTGAGATTTTGAAATCAGTAATGAAAGTAAACGAAGAGCAAAAGACGAAATTAATTCCTACCATTACCGAACATTTTGGCGGTGATGTGAAAGGGAAAGTTTTTGCCATGTGGGGCTTAGCATTCAAACCTTATACCGACGATATTCGTGAAGCACCTGCTTTGTACAATATCAAAGCCTTGCTAGAAGCTGGAGCAACGATTAAGACGTATGACCCAGAGGCAATGGAAAACGTACAAAACGTGATTGGCGATGTAGTTACGTATTGTAAAAGCCCTTACGAAGCGTTGAAAGATGCGGATGCTTTATTAATTATGACTGAGTGGCCTCAATTCCGTACACCAGAATTTGAAGCAATGGAGTCTTTATTAAAAGAGAAAGTAATCTTCGATGGTCGTAACTTGTACGAATTAGAACAAATGAGAGAGTTGGGTTACACGTATTACTCAATCGGTAGAGATATTGTAAAATAAACCAACTTTAAGCGATAAGCGTTGGGCTTAATGCTTAAAAGATTTAACATGTACTTTAATAGCTTAAAGCCTAACGCTTAAAGCCAAGAGCAAAATAAAGATGAAAAGAGTATTAATTACAGGTGGAGCGGGCTTTTTAGGCTCTCACCTTTGTGATAGATTTATAAAAGAAGGTTTCCATGTAATCGCCATGGATAACCTAATTACAGGCGACTTAAAGAACATCGAGCATTTATTTAAATTGCCGAACTTTGAGTTTTATCACCACGATGTATCGAAGTTTATCCATGTTCCAGGCGAATTGGATTATATCTTACACTTTGCATCGCCAGCATCGCCAATTGACTATTTGAAAATTCCTATTCAAACCTTGAAAGTAGGTTCATTAGGGATTCACAATTGTTTAGGTCTTGCTCGTGTTAAAAATGCACGTGTATTAATTGCCTCTACTTCGGAGGTTTATGGTGACCCAACGGTTCACCCTCAACCAGAAGAATATTGGGGTAATGTAAACCCTGTTGGTCCTCGTGGGGTTTATGATGAAGCTAAACGTTTCCAAGAAGCGATGACGATGGCTTATCGTACATACCACAACTTGGAAACACGTATCGTTCGTATTTTCAATACGTATGGTCCAAGAATGCGTCTGAACGACGGTCGTGTATTGCCAGCGTTTATCGGTCAGGCGTTACGTGGCGAAGACTTAACGATGTTTGGCGATGGTTCTCAAACAAGAGCGTTCTGTTATGTAGATGACTTGGTAGAAGGAATTTATCGTTTATTGATGAGTGACTACGCTCAGCCAGTGAATATCGGTAATCCAGACGAAATTACGATTAAAGAGTTTGGCGAAGAGATTATCAAATTGACAGGCACTGACCAGAAACTGATTTCGTTGCCATTACCAACCGATGATCCAAAACAACGTAAACCAGACATCACGAAAGCGAAAGAAATCTTAGGTTGGGAACCAAAAGTTGCTAGAGCGGAAGGATTAAAAATTACGTATGAATATTTCAAATCGCTACCGAAAGATGAGCTATTTAAAATGGCAAATCACAGAGAATTTGATAAGAAATAGTATTAAAAAAGCCACTTTCTGTTGAGGAAAGTGGCTTTTTTAATACCCTTGTGAAAGAAAACGCTAGCTTAATAGCCTCCTAAATACTTACGCAATACCCATTCTGCGGTTAATAAAACAAGGAACAGTACAAATAACCAACCTAAATTAATCATTTCATTAAGGTCTTCGGTAGCATCAATTTTATCAGGAACTTGATGTTTTAAGAGGGTAGCTTCCAGTTGAGCAAGTTGGTTTGCTTGGAAAAACTGCCCGTTTGTTTTTGCTGATAGTTGTCTTAACGCATCAAAATCGGCAGTAGTACTCGCCATTTCTACTTGAATATCTTGAATAACAAATTCTCCCGTAGCTTGCTCCACTTTACCCAACACTGTCGAAGTAGCTGTATAGCGATAGACACCCGCAGGAAGGGCACTTATCTCAAATTTGCTATTCTCTGTGGAAGTCGAATAACTGTAAGTACGGCTGATTCCTTTTTCATCCTTCAAGACTAATTTGATTGGTAAGTCATACAGCTTTTCGTAAATAGCATTATAAATTTCAGTTTCAAACACTACCTTATCTCCTAAACTAAAACTAGGACTAATCGGATATACTCTTAGTTTACGTTTATCATCTTTGGTCGAAATATACTGTAGTACTTTTAGAATCAAATCATCTACCACCTCTTGTTTTTCAGTTAATTGAAATTCTTCTAAACGCCAAGCCCATAAGCCTTCTCCTGCAAAAATAGCCGATTTCTTCGCTCCTGTATTCACGACTAAGAGTGGCTTTTGAGTTTGTACTGCTCCAATTTTTTGGTAAAGAATAACTTCTGAATTAGGTAATAAGGTAAAATCACCAAAAGGAACGGCAATTTGCGGAAGCTGTTTGATTAAAGCCAAAGGCTCTTTCTCAAAATTTAATACCTTAAAGTTTTCATTAAAGGACGCCGTTACTTTATCGCTTTGCCCAGCCTGTGAGCTAATCTGCATCACTTGGTTTAGTTGATTTAAGTAACTCGTACCAGACTGATTACCGATGACAAAAAGGCAAGGAATGCCTTTGTCTAATAGAGGCTTGAAAGTACTCACATACGAATTGAAGTAATCAGGTAATTGGTGCAAAATAAGCAAATCGTATTTTTTAGCACCAAGGTCTAAGATTGGATTCTGGGTTAGGATTTTAATATCCAGTTCATAATTCTGATTCTTTTCAATAATGCTCTTTAATGCCTTAATGTCTGGATGAGGAGCAAGGGCTAGTAGTAAGACCTTTTCTTTTCCATCAATGACTTCAACATAGACATCCTGACGATTGTTTTTAGGGTTAACATCTCCACCCAAAATCTCTGTTTCGACTACTAGGTGTTGCACCCCCACTTGCGTTGCCGTGGCGTTGAACGTAATCGTTTTTACATCGTCTTGTTGCTTAAAGGCTACGACTTGTTTGTCCAAAACTGTTTTACCCTGTTTTAGATATGCCATTACGGTTTTACCAGCAAATCCATAAGCTGCAATGTCTGCTTGTACAGGGAATTTATTGCCCAAATAGGCTACTTTGTTCGCATAGACACTTTTGACACGAATATCTTTTTTAGGAATGGTATCTCCTAGTCCAAGAGTATGAACAGGAAAAGGCATTGTAATGGCAGCAGGATTGATTCCTTGGTTATGAATACCATCTGAAACAAGGACGACATCCACCAAATTATTGCCTTCTTGAGCGTTCTTAATGCCAGCAAGTAGGGCGGAAATATTCGTTGTTTTTTTATCAAATTTAACCTGACTTAATTCCTGAGGTGCTTCGTCATCGAATGTGGCAAATGAAACAACATAGTCTTTTGCTTCTAGGCTTTCTTTGAGAGCTTGGAAGCCCGTTTTAAGGGCATTCAAAGATGATTGACCTGCCACGGTCATCGACATGGAATTATCGACTGCCAAGACAATGGTTTTTTTCTGAACCGTTTGCGTAATATGTCGGATTAAGAAATTTAATAGCAATAGACTAAGAAGGCTGACGCTCACAAAACGGAGGGCCGCTAGGGTATAATTAGCCGATTTACTCCAAGTAGCTTGTTTTTGATATAGAGCAACTGCATAGCCAAAGCCTACCAAAAGGCAAAGGAGTACTAACCAAGGAGAAGATTGAAATAGGAAGTCGAATTTCATGTATTGAGTAAGCGATGAACGATTAGTTGATAAACTAGTCGATACCACCAAATGGTTTTTAAATATCGTTGTTGTACTAAAATTAGGCAAAATTTATTCCAAAAAAAATCGGCTAGTCAAACTAGCCGATTTTTACGCTTTAAATAAGGGTATATTGAACGGAATTACCGACTAGGTTAACATTCCGCCATCTACTTGTAATACTTGTCCAGAGATGTAACGAGACATTTCAGAGCCCAAGAATACGCAAGCATCAGCTACTTCTTCTGGTTGTCCTCCACGTTTTAACGGAATTGACTTTGTCCATTCTTCGGTTGCCGCAGCATTTAATTCACCTGTCATTTCTGTTTCGATGAATCCTGGAGCGATTGCATTAGAACGAATGTTACGAGAACCTAATTCTAACGCAATTGATTTCGTAAAGCCGATAATCCCTGCTTTTGAAGCAGCATAGTTAGATTGTCCAGCATTTCCACGAATTCCTACTACGGAAGTTAAGTTGATGATTGAGCCAGATTTGGCTTTCATCATAGGTTTAGTGGCTGCTTTAGTTAGGTTGAATACCGATTTTAAGTTTACTTGAATAACTGTATCCCATTGTTCTTCACTCATACGCATCAATAATCCGTCTTTCGTAATACCAGCATTGTTTACTAAAACATCTAGTTTGCCAAAATCAGCTATTACGGCATTTACTAAGTCTTCTGCTTGTTTGAAATCAGAAGCATCCGAACGATATCCTTTCGCTTGTACGCCCAAGGCTTGTAATTCAGCCTCTAACGCTTGTCCTTTTTCTACGGACGAAAGGTACGTAAATGCAACCGTTGCTCCTTCTTGAGCAAATCTAAGGGCAATAGCACGTCCGATACCTCTTGAAGCACCCGTAACTAAAGCTACTTTGTTTTGTAATAAAGCCATTTTATTAAATGTTAATTTGTTTCGTTAAAAAAACAGAGACTTTTACCTACGTATGTCTTTGTATTGACAAATTTTAAAACCCAAAAATAGCCAAAGCATTCAAGACCGCAAAATATATATGGCTTAGCCTTAGCACAATGTCGTATAATCGTTAGTTGTCTCTCAATCGATAGGATAAAAGAAGAATGACAACTAGATTTTATAAAGAGTTTTTATGTATATTCCAATAATGAGTAGCGACGAGAACTTATCTTAAAACATTTTATATTATATTGTGTCTTATACTTTCTGACGCTTATTCTTGACCCCTTGATAGCCAACTACATAAGGAGATGAGATGAAGAAAGCTAAGCAAACACAATACTATAAAACAACCACGTTTCATCGCAGCGGAGACAACCACGCAAACCAATGTGCTGAAATTGCTTATCATCATAACCCACAAAATAGTTTTATGAATAAATTTCGTAAAGTGATAGGATTGCTACTCACAGTATGCCTCTTTAACGTCATGTTTGCCTCTTATGGTGCTTTTGCAAGTGCTTCTTATCTGTTTCAACAAAGTGACCCTACGAAAAATGCAACGGCTACTACTTGCTTGAACAACCGTTCTGGAATTGGTTTGGTGGAAAGTAAAGATATGGAAGGTCGGAAAATTTTGGCTTTTCCATTAGATAAGCTGAAAAATAATGTACGTTATGGGTTTATTGAAAATTATAAGCAAGGATTAGCACGAATTAAAAAAGACCAAGTTTGGGGTTACTTAAATCTATGTGGAGATGAAGTAATCCCTTGTCAGTACGAGGATGCTCAGCCTTTCAATGATGGCAAAGCCCTTGTAAAAAGAACGGATTGGTTTTTTATTGACCCTAACGGAAATGAAAGCGAATCTCCTTTGTTGGATATTGCACAGGCAAGTGCTCTGTCGAAGGGATTAACCTTAGTGAAATTCAAAACAGGGCAAAAGGCATTAATTGATAATAATTACGATAAAACAAATAAGCCTGTATCCAAACCCTATGATGATATGGTTGTCTTGAATCCGACAACTTTAGGGGTTAAAATCAATACTAAATGGGGGATTTTTAAATTAGGTGAAGGAGCTCAGGGCGAAACTAATTTTGATTTAATTGAACCTTCGGGCAGAGATAATTTATTCAAAATCTATTTGAATAAAAAAGTAGGCTTGGTTAATGCTAATGGGGAAATTCTATGGAAACCAGAGTTTGATACCATGTCAGATGTCGATAGTTATGGCATTATTAAAGGGATAGGAGAAAATAGACAACAATTGATTGACATTAACGATTTCAGAGTGAGTAAAGTCTATCAGAAAATTAGTGATTTTGATGAGCGAGGAATGGCCTTAGTGCAAGACCTTTCGGGACTTTATGGAATTATCAACAAGAATTTTCAGGCAGTCATCGAGCCGACTTATGTTACGTTAGGAGCTTTGGGAGCGTTTGACTTAATCCCAGCGAGCAAGATGGTTCCCAATAAAGGCTTAAAGTATGGTTATTTGAATGCTGCTGGGCAAGAAGCAATTCCATTTGAGTACGAAATGGTAGGTAGAATTAATAAGAAGGGCTTGATGGTCGTAAAAGAATCGGTGAGTTGTAATCTTGATGCGAAAGGAGCGAAATTGGGAACGTGTAAGGCCGACAAAGTAATTGACGTAAATGGAAGTACAGTAGTGCCTCCCATTACGAAATATCCTGATGCAGGTAAAATTAGTTATGTCGTAACAGACTCGGTATTTAATCATTTTTTGGTAGTTAAAGCTATTCATAATGATACCAAGAATGTCCCTTCAAAGTACATTTTAATTCGTAGTGAAGACTTTAAGGTAATCACACCAGAACCTTACGATGGGGTTCAGACAGTACCAACCAATATGTTCTTCTTTGTGAAGTTGAATAATCTTTGGGGAACCTTAGACAGTACGGGGCGTTTATTAAGTAAGTGTCAATTTAAGTCTGTTTTAGCCGCTTCGGAAGGGTATTATTTAGTACAACACGAAAATGGAAAATTTGGTTACCTCGATTCAAGAGGAAAAATTCAAGTGACTCCCGAATATGTGACGCTTGATTTCTTCAAAAATGGATTGGCTATTGCTACAAAAGGAAATAATCAAGTAGGTATTATTAATAAATTTAATGCCAAAGTTGTTCCTTGTATCTTTAAAAATATTTCAGCAACGACGGGAAAGTATACTTTACTGGATGGAGATGGTAATCGTTTCGAATTGGATGGAAAGGGTGATTGTTTACTGAATTGTTCACTCTTTGAGGAGGTACGTAGTAAAGCAAATAGCAAATAGAAGTACAACCGCTTACTCCTTGTAATAAAAAACTCCTGAGTCATCAGGAGTTTTTTTATTGCCTTAGGGTTATCGCATCCGACTTCTTTTTACTAAATAAGAATCCATAATATGCTCGAAGCCTTCGTTTATGTCCGCTTCAATGAAATCAATTTTGTATTGCCCACAACGTAATTTTAGTTCTTGATAAAACTGCTTTAACGTTTTTTGATAAGTCTCTTTTACCTGAGCAGGATTGAGCTTAATACGTTCGTTGCTTTCTAAGTCAATAAACTCATAAGGTCTATCTTCAAAATTAAAATCAGATTCTGTCGCTTTGTCGGTTACATGAAAAAGCAATACCTCATGAAGGTTATGCTTTAAATGTTGGAGGGCGTTAAAGATTTTTTCTGAATCAGTAATGTTATCAAACATATCACTGAAAATAATCACCAACGAACGCTTATGAATTCGCTCCGCCAGTTCATGAATTGTCGTCGCTACGGCCGAGCTTTTGCTGGTATGTGGCTTGTTCAAGAGTGTTTCTAAATCCAAGAAAATTTTATGGATATGCGTTGGGGTAGATTTTACAGGCGTTTGGATTTCGATTTTATCCGAAAACGTCGTTAAGCTTACCGCATCTTTTTGCCGCTGTAGCATATAAGCCAAGGCTCCTGCTGCCATGGTTGAGAAGACTAGTTTCCCATTAGTTTTTTCGGGATAATACATCGACGAGGAGGTATCAATAACCAAGTGGCAACGAAGGTTGGTTTCCTCTTCATATCGCTTGGTATAAACCCGATCGGTTTTGGCATATACTTTCCAGTCGATATGTCGAGTACTTTCTCCTGTATTATAGAGGCGGTGTTCGGCAAACTCAACCGAAAATCCGTGGAAAGGCGATTTATGTAATCCTGTGATAAACCCTTCTACCATTTGTTTGGCCAGAAACTCTATATTGCCGTATTCTCTTATTTTCGCTAAATCCATTGTATTCGTTTGGGTTGGTGCAACCTATTTATAAAGGCAAAAGGCACAAAAGCGTTAAGTTATGCTAAAACATCAAAAAGACAAAACCTTTTCAATTGTTTCCTACAAACTTTATGCCTTCGTGCCCTTGTTAGTGATGCGAGGTAGTTTATTTCTTCTTTTTAGCCATGTTAGGGTAAATTTTGATAACTTTCCCTTCTCGTTGAATTCTTCTCAAATAAGAGTTTACTTTCAATCGACGGTTCTTAAAGTGCGGATATTTGCGTTTATGCCAGTTTTTCTTTAGTCGATAAACTTTACGGTAGCGTATAATGGGTTTTTGGTAAAACTTTCGTTCTAAGCGTGGGGAAGAAACAAAGCTTAGCGAATCATAAGGTTCTAGCATGATGTCTCCATCAAAACCAACCACCTTTAATTTTACTTTAGATAGACCGTGTTGAGTGATGCGTAGCCATTTAGCAGGGTTTTCGGTTAAATCAATAATTCTCCCTTGTTTATAAGGACCTCGGTCAGTGATACGAACAATCACGAATCGTTTGTTGGCAAGGTTCGTTACTTCGAGCATCGTACCGAAAGGAAGGGTCATGTGTGCGGCTGTGTACTGATTCCTTTTAAGGATTTCTCCCGTAGAGGTGGGCTTATTATAAAAATAATCAGCATAAAAAGACGCAATACCGTAAGACTCTTCTCCCAATTTCTGAGCGTTTGCCATGGTACTTGCAAAACTCAATAACGAGACTGTAATAATCCTTGAAAGTGGATTTCTCATATTTTTTAATTGATGAAATTAAAGAATTAAGGTATTGGGAATATCACTAAATAATCCTAAAAATGATACTACAAAACTATGCTTTTTAGAATTAAAATAAAAGTATTTGTTGGTTTTGTTATATTTTCAGTAAAAATACTTAAGTTTGAGAAATGGTACATAAAATATTATTTTAGTTCAATTTTTTTGTAAAAACCGATAAAGTTTTTACTTTTACTAGACAGGATATTAGTCTATTCAATACATAAACCCTAAATAATAATAGTACAGTGGAAGAAAGAGAAAGAGAAGAATTGTTTTCCAAACGTATCAGAGCAGGAAAAAGAACGTATTTCTTCGATGTAAAATCAACTCGCTCAAGTGACTATTACATTACCATCACTGAGAGCCGTCGTTATCAGAAAGAAGAAGGATTTGCTTACGAAAAGCATAAGATGTTTCTTTACAAAGAAGATTTTGATAAATTCTTAGATGGTTTGCAAGAAGCCGTAAATCATGTGAAACACGAATTACTACCCGATGTAGATTTCTCGCAGTTTAATAGAGATGAAGAAGAAGACGGTGGTTTTGGAAGCGACCTTAAATGGGACTAAGCTGATGGTATATGTCTAGCTGATATCCTTACTAGCTAGTATCGTATTGAATGCGAAATCCCAGAAAGAAATTGAAGCCTCTGAATGTTCAGGGGCTTTTTTTGTGATAAAATTGCTACTTTTGTAGAAAAATACAAATGTCGTCAAAGAATTGCCTCTTATACAACGAGGAGGATTCTTAAAAATAAGTAAAAACAAGGCACGACACGGTTCAGTTAAGGTGTAACGTGACTAATAATCAACTAAATAAATTTAATGGGTTTACAATGTGGAATCGTAGGTTTACCAAATGTGGGAAAATCTACGTTGTTTAGTGCAATTTCTTCGAACAAAGCAGAGGCAGCTAATTATCCTTTCTGTACGATTGAACCAAACGTGGGTGTCGTAACTGTTCCTGACAACCGTCTTACAATTTTAGAATCATTGGTGAATCCTCAGCGAGTATTGCCTACGGTAATTGAATTTGTGGATATTGCAGGTTTAGTTAAAGGGGCATCTCAAGGTGCTGGCCTTGGTAACAAGTTCTTAGCAAATATCAGAGAAGTGGATGCAATTATTCACGTAGTACGTTGTTTTGCAGATGATAACATCGTGCACGTAGAAGGACGTGTGAATCCTGTTTCAGATAAAGAAATCATTGATTTTGAATTGCAATTGAAAGATTTAGAATCAATTGATAAGAAAATCCAAAAGGTAGAACGTTCTGCTAAAGCAGGAGATGCAAAAGCAAGAGCTCAACTGGCAATCTTATTGCAATACAAAAAGACCTTAGAAGAGGGTAAATCTGCAAGAACGGTTCAAGGATTAGATGCTGAAGCCAAATTTGACGCAGTAGGTGATTTGTGTTTGTTAACAGATAAGCCTGTGATTTACGTGGCTAACGTTGATGAAAACTCGATTCAGGCGGGTACAAACGAATACGTAGAACAATTACGTGAGGCAGTTGCCATAGAAGGTGCTGAAATCATTGTTGTATGTGCAGCAGTAGAAGCTCAAATTTCAGAAATAGAAGAGGAGGAGGAACGTCAAATGTTCTTAGAAGAGTATGGCTTGACGGAATCGGGCTTGTCTAAACTAATCCGTGCTTCGTATGCGTTACTAAACTTGATTACCTATTTTACAGCAGGTGTGAAAGAGGTTCGTGCTTGGACGATTCAGAAGGGTTGGAAAGCTCCACAAGCGGCTGGCGTAATTCATACAGACTTTGAACGTGGATTTATCCGTGCGGAGGTAATTCGTTTTGCAGATTATGAACAATACAAATCAGAAGCTGCTTGTAAAGAAGCAGGCAAGATGGGTGTTGAAGGAAAAGAATATGTGGTGAACGATGGCGATATTATGCACTTCCGTTTTAACGTATAACATAGTTTTCTATCTATAGAAAAAGAGCTCATTC
>JALRIJ010000092.1 GCA_023255485.1 Flectobacillus sp. | reverse complement strand
CTTCGCCCGCTTTGAAGAGTGCATACCCCTTCGGTTTCATAAAGCCTGGAACATCCGATTGATTTTCCATGACTACTTTTCTTGAACTTGGTGTACTAAATGGCATTTTGCCTGTTGGGTTGTATTTACCCGTCACAATATCCAAAATAGCGTCGGTGGTTGTTCCAAAAGTTGCCAAAATGGTTTTTACATTCGGATTGTCCACCTCATCAATCACCCAAGGACTTGTATAGTTGATTAACAAGACTGTTGGTTTGTGATACGTCGTTTCGTTGATGTGACCAACATCTACCTTGTTTTTCGATAGTTGTAACTCGATTGGACCACCATTAGAACTAAACAAACTGCCACCATTGGGTGTCACCCACAGAATAACCACATCGGCTTCTTCTGGCGTTGCCACAAATTCGACATTCCACTTATTGGTTTCTGGCTTAATTGTCCTGATAGGCGTTTTGGTTTTGCCATCATCAAAGTATGATTCAAAATATACTTTCTGAGGGCTACCATCGCTTTTAGGAGTAAGCGGTAATAATTTGGCATCGTTTCTTAGTAAAACGACCGATTTACGCATCGCTAAATTTCCTTTTTCTTGAAACTCCGCATTACCTACCGTTTTTTCCGCCAATGCTACATCCACATAAGGATTTTCAAACAAGCCTAAATCAAATTTTTCTTTCAACAAACGAGCGATTGATTCGTTGATTCTTGCTTCTGAAACTAAACCTTTTTTAACCGTTTCTAACAAGGCACTTGGGTCTGCACCGCCCGAAAAAATATCTACTCCTGCTTCAATGGCTTTTTGGTAACGTTGCAAAACCGTCAAATTCTCTACGCCCCAAGGCATCATGTCGATAGGGCCTGTATCGGAATTGACAATGCCTTTAAAGCCTAGTTGTTTTCTCAACAAATCTTGAATGATGGCTTTGTTGTACGAAAAACCAACTTCTTCCATACTCTTGTCTTTGGGAGCAGAATAGTAGGGCATAATGGACGACGTTCCTGCATTGATTGCTGCAATAAAAGGCTTGACATGATAATCGAACATTCCGCCTGGATAATGAGCATTTTTACCCCAGTCAAAGTGAGAATCTTGCCCGCCTACTTGTGGCCCTCCGCCAGGGAAGTGCTTGGTAGTCATGGCAACTGACTGTTTTCCTAATTTATTACCTTGAAAACCTAATACGATTTCACGAATCATGTTGGAAGTCCAGTCGGCATCTTCGCCAAAAGTGCCTTCAATTCGTTGCCAACGAGGTTCGGTCGATAAATCTGCCATGTACATATAGCCTTTGCGGAGACCTACCGAAGCCCATTCTTTGGCTGCAATTTCAGCAAATTCACGGGTCAGTTTCAAGTCTCTCATGGCCGATAATCCCAATTCACCAGGCCATTTCGAGAAAACCGTTGTCCCTACGCTTAACCCAATAGAGGCATCTGCGGTAATATGGTTTCGTGGGTTGGAAGCCACAATGGCAGGAATCCCCAGTCGGTCACTTTCGCATAAAGCCTGTAAATTGTTCGACCATTCTGCCATTACTTTTGCCGAGGTATTGGCTCTCAGGATAAAATGGCGGAGGTGAAACTGCGTTACCCCTTTGGTTGTTCCAGCAGCCCCCATGTTTGGTACGGGTAGGGGCTTGCGAGTGAACATATTGATAGGCTGAATCAAATCTTCTTCGTTGAATCCACTCGTAATTTCGGATTTAGGAGCATTGGGTTGAAATGACCAATCGCCTGCTAAACGAGTACTGCTGATTAACATGAAACCGACTTTTTCCTCTATCGACATTTGAGCAATCAAGTCTTGAATTCTAGTATCAACAGGCAATCGCCAATCTTCATATTTATCAAGCTTCCCATTTTTATTAAGGTCTTTGAACGTAAACCCATTTTTTTTAATGAGTTTTACCGAACGATGCCCTAAGTCAGGTTGAGTAGTTGTTTGAGCAACAGCCTGAGCCATACCTAAACCAAGTGCGAGTACGAAAGCGTAGTTCCTTTTCATAAGATGAATTATTTCAACTCTCTGATTTTGATATTCTTGAATGTTACATCATTACCATGGTCTTGAAGAAGGATATTTCCTTTGTCTGCCGCTCCAAAACCTTTGTATTTTTCGTACTTAGAACGAGCTACTAAAGCGTCAAAAATGTTGCTTTTACGTTCGTATTCTACTACTTTGAAACCATTTAACCAATGTTGTACGATGTTGTTAGGATATACAATTACTCGTCCTTCATTCCACTCGCCAATCTTCTTGGTGAAGCGTTTTGTTTGTTTGTACGAAGGAATCAAATCGTATAAACTTCCCAACGTACGGTTGCCCACAGCACCCATTTTAGCATCTGGATGTTTCTCATCGTCTAGTACTTGAAACTCAAGACCGATACCCGATTTTCCATTTGAATCAAATTCTTCGTTCACAAAATACTTTACTCCAGAGTTTGCACCTTCGGTAAGTTTAAATTGGAAAGTCAACTCAAATGCTCCAAATTGCTCGTTTGTTACAATGTCATTTCCTGTTTCAGAACCATCCGAAGGACTTACATTAATCTGTCCATCTACTACTTTCCAGTGTGCTGTTGGCATTTTATCTTGGTGAACGCCACGCCATCCTGTAAAATCTTTTCCGTTGAAAAGTAATTTAAAGCCTTGTGCTTTTTCTTGTTCTGAAAGGTTATTCAAAAGTAAGTTGACAACAGGCGTTGCATCGGTAGGGCTTGGTTTTAAGTTTTCTGTTTGGATACGGATATTTTTCCAACGAATTTTCATGCCTTCTTTCATGTCGGCATAAATGCCATGTACTTGAAGAGCGATAAAGCCTTTGGCTGTCATGTCATCTACTAAATACGAAACAGGGATACCGTTGATAAACGTGCGGATGGTGCTACCAATGGCTTCGATACGGTATCTGTTCCAATCTCCTTTTTTGAATGCTTTTTTGCCTTCTGGATTAATATTCGGGATGTATAACCATTCACGACGAGCTTCGTCATAAATTCCGCCAGACCAAGCACGGTCGGTTGGGTCGACTTCCATTTGATAGCCATGTACACGACCATCTTGATAATCAGGTTTGGATAAGCTTCTAAACTGAACTCCTGAGTTCATGGCATCATCTACTTTTAAGTCTAACTCAAAAATAAAATCGCCATAATCTTGTTCGGTACATAAAAAGGAGTTGGGCGTATTTGCAACTGTGGATCCTACGATTTCACCATTCTCAACGGTATATTTTGCTTTGCCGTTGAGTTGTTTCCACCCTTTTAGGGTCTTCCCATCAAAAAGAGAAGTCCATTTTTCTTTCTGAGCAAAACTAGCGAATGAACTTATACTCAGTAATAAGACCAATGTAAGTATGCTTTTTTTCATAAATAAGAATGTGTTTTATAAGCTTTAGTGAATATTGCTCGTTATATTAGCATAACAAGTAAAATGGAAAAATATAATTTTTTGTGAATTTAATCCATTGGTTCTGTTGAGCCGTCATGCCTTATAGGTAAAAACCGATAGAGCGGTGCAGGTTTCCTGAATTTCTTGTCGGTATATCGCTCAAAAATTCGTTATCCGAGGTGAAACGTGTATTTTTACGACTTAAAAATCCTCCAAAATCAAATTAAGACTTAGGCTATCAAGCACTATAAATGATGAAAAAATTGTACGTAATAATTAGTTGTGTCTTGATGACCTCGCAAGGGTATAGTCAGCGTTTTTTTTCTGATATTTTCAAGAATGAACGGAATACTCCTAAAAAAAGAAGTTCGTATGAAAAACATTCTTCGATTGCCTATGGTGTAGGTACAGCTAACTATTATGGCGATTTAGCTCCTTTAGGGCGTATTGTTAAGTCAACTACTCAAAATATCAATTGGAATTTAAGCGTTGATCTTACTCGCCACCTTACACCACATACGAGCATTCGCTTTGGCTTGTCATGGATTCGTCTTTCTGGTGATGATAGTAATTTTGAGAATGACCCCGTATATCAACCCTTATTCATGAGAAATGCTCATTTTAGAAACGATATACAGGAATTATCCGCTGTGGGAGTCTATCATTTTATAAGGGAAGAACGTGCCTATACGCTTCGACATCAGGTAATGCCTTATGTCTTTGGAGGCTTTTCGATATTACATCACAATCCAGTGGCTCAAGCTCCTAGTGGTACCCCCGATGTAGATGCGGGCGAATGGGTGAGTTTGCAACCACTCGGAACAGAAGGACAAACATTACCCACTAGTACGATTGCTCCCTATAACCTGATTGTAACAAATGCCTTGGTAGGTTTGGGGTGTAGAGTGAAACTAAATAAACAGTGGGATATTGCCTATGAATTAGGACTACGGTATCTGTTTACCGATTATATCGACGATGTCGGCGGAGCTTATGGAGACGAAGCTGCAATGGTTGCTAATGACCCACTATCGGCTATTTTGGGTCATCGAGAATTGGAACTAGTGGCGGTTAGAACAGGAGTTAACCGTGAAGCTGCTATTCGCCAATGGTACGCTGATAAAGGAACACCACAGAGTCCATCGACTCCTGTAATTGCTTTCCCTACAATGCCAGGAACAGCGGCTGGAGGAACTCGTAACTTTTCATCGACAATTAATGATATGTATTTATTGAACACTATTAAACTGGTATTTCATATTTCTCCTCAAATAAAGTGTCCACCCACTCGCTAGAAAACGTTTCATTGGCAAGAATGAATTGATAAGATTTAAATCTCATTGTGGGCTCTCTATAAGTATTAATACAGATAAAAAAAATGCTCGTGTTTAAAATACGAGCATTTTTTTGTTTGTTTTTGCACTACCTTTTGTTAACTTAGTGTAAAGAACAAAATCACTAATCATTAAAATAATGACTTTATAGTAGCCCATTACGTTATTATTTAGGCGAGTTCTCCTACTAATACAGCAGTCATTTAATACGTCAACTTAATCATTCATAATCCAGTGGAAGTAGTAGCGATAGATTTAGAGCAAGAACGCAAAGAAATTCTTAAACGATATAGAAAATTACTCTCATCAGCCAAACCTTTTTTAAAACAAGACGATGCTAAACATATTAAAGAAGCATTTTTGTTGGCAGCGGAGGCACACAAAGAAATGCGACGAAAATCCGGTGAACCCTATATTTATCACCCTATCGCTGTTGCCCAAATTTGTGTAGATGAGATTGGTTTGGGGTCTACCTCAATTATTTGTGCTTTATTGCATGATGTTGTCGAAGATACAGAGGTAACCCTGGCTGAAATTGAAGCACAATTTGGTACGAAGGTCGCTAAAATCATTGATGGTTTAACCAAAATTTCAGGGGTATTTGAACAAGGAAGTTCGCAACAAGCAGAAAACTTCCGTAAAATGTTATTGACTTTATCGGACGATATTCGGGTTATTCTCATCAAACTGGCCGACCGTCTGCATAATATGCGTACCATGAGCAGCATGGCTCGTGATAAGCAACTCAAGATTAGCTCTGAAACGTTTTACCTATACGCTCCCTTGGCCCATCGTCTTGGTCTTCATGTGATTAAGTCGGAATTGGAGGATTTATGCCTAAAATATATTGAGCCAGAGGCTTACAAAGATGTAGCTAATAAGCTAAAGGAAACAAAGACTTCTCGAGAAAAATTCATCCAAAATTTCATAGAACCCTTAGAGCTAGGACTAAGAAAGACTCCTTACAAGTATGTCATTAAAGGTAGACCAAAGTCAATCTACTCGATTCATAATAAACTCAAAAAAAGCCATGTTAATTTTGATGAAATTTATGACCTTTTTGCCATTCGTATTATCTTGGATGTACCACCAGAGCATGAAAAATCGGCTTGTTGGGCAGCCTATTCAATCGTAACGGATTGTTATAAACCTAACCCCGACCGCTTGAAAGACTGGATTTCTACGCCTAAAGGAAATGGCTACGAGTCATTGCACACAACGGTTATGAGTTCGGGAAAAAAAGGCGGACGTTGGGTTGAGGTGCAAATTCGTACCAAACGAATGGACGAAATTGCTGAAAAAGGTTTTGCCGCTCACTGGAAATACAAAGGAAACGATACCAAAACCAATCAAGCTTTTGAATCGTGGTTGAGCCAAATTCGAGAAGCCTTAGATAATTCGGATAAAACGCAACAGTCTGCCGTTGATTTGGTGGACGATATTCGTAGCAGTTTATACAACGAAGAAATTTTTGTATATACTCCAAAAGGAAAATTGATTGTCTTGAAAGACGGGTCAACGGCCTTAGATTTTGCCTTTGAAATTCACTCGGAAGTAGGGGCAAGGTGTATCGGTGCGAAAGTCAATGGGAAATTAGTACCGCTGAGTTTCAAACTGAAAAACGGAGATATTATCGAGTGTATGACTTCGCCCAAACAAAAACCATCAGAAGATTGGTTGGGTTTTGTGGCAACTACCAAAGCGAAGTCTCGTATCAAGGATTATATCAAAGAGGGTAATAAACAACACGTCATTTCGGGAAGAGACATTGTCGAGCATAAATTAAAAGTCTTAGGCACGCCTGTGTTGACCCTAGAGGTTACCAATCAGTTAAGAGCCTATTTCAATGCAAAAGATGCCAACGATTTATTCTATCGTTTTGGGAAAGGTTATCTACAAGCGGATGAACTGAAACGTTGGAAGTCAGATCGTGAAATGCACGAACGCAAACAGGCAGCGAAGTCGATTAAAGAACCGCTCGTGAATACGAAGTCAGTTATGAAGGAATTGAAAAAACTTCATGGCGACCGTAAAGATGCAGATGCTTTATTGATTGGAGAAGACATGGATAAAGTGGATTATGTCTTGGCAAAATGCTGTAACCCGATTGCGGGAGATGATGTGTTTGGCTTCGTAACGATTAATGAGGGCATCAAAATTCACAGAACTTCGTGTCCAAATGCTCCTGAATTACTTTCTCGTCATGGCGACCGTGTCTTGAAGGCTGTTTGGGCAAGTAAAGCAGAAATGTCTTTTGTGGCTCATTTAGCGATAAAAGGGGTAGATAGAATAGGTTTAATGAGTGATTTAACAGCGATTATTTCACAAGAATTAAAAGTTAATATTCAAGATTTGACCATTGGAGTAAAAGACGGAATCTTTGATGGTAAAATTTCCTTGGTTGTTCAAGGAACAGAACACCTCGAAACGCTTGTTAGCTATTTAGAGCGAGTAAGTGGGGTTGTAGAAATTGTCAGAAGTGTATAAGCACTATTTCTCCATAGAGGGCTCAATACATGAGCTTCCTATGGAGAAATAATCTCACCGAAGCAAAACTTGCTTGGATTGTGTTAACTTTAAAGCGGTTTAGACCGCTTCTTTTATAAGAACTCCACCTTTTTTTATCGTACTCTTTAAATTTAGGTTAAATTTGTAGCACGAAAATAGATTTAGTCTAAAAACAATTAGAGCAAGTCGAATTCTGGTCGCTTAATACAAAGCAGTATAACTGAATTTCTGTAACAATGCCATCAAATGTAACGTTAGAATCCGTAAAGAAAATTTTTACGGCATATCTTGAAAATAAAGGACTAAGAAAAACACCAGAACGCTTTGCCATTTTGGAAGAAATATACACACGTGACGACCATTTTGATGTGGAAGAACTGTATATTTCGATGAAAAATAAGAAATATCAAGTATCTCGTGCTACCGTTTATAATACGCTTGACGTATTGGTGGAATGCGATTTAGTTGCCAAACATCAGTTTGGAAGAAATATTGCTCAGTACGAAAAATCGTATGGTCGCCGTCAGCATGACCACTTAATTTGTACAGATTGCCATCATGTGACCGAGTTTTGTGACCCAAGAGTACAAACAATTCAGTCGATGGTCGGAGAAATGTTACAATTTAATGTAATGCACCACTCATTGATTTTTTATGGCTCATGTACCAAAACAGATTGTGAGCACAAAAAGGCCATGCAACAACAGGGTATTCAAGGAAATACTCACTAAGTTTTGTGGCAAAGAATGAACTAAAACAAAAGAAACCCCTTATGTGTTTAAATTTCCAAAACACCTAAGGGGTTTTTCTTTTAAGTTTAGTTATCTTTGCCTTTCATTTTGTACGACAGGCTTAATGCCTGTGTTTTTTTCGTAACACTAAATACAGGTTTTACCTGTGATACTAAGTTAAAGAAATGGCAGTAGATGTTTTGTTGGGTTTGCAGTGGGGCGATGAAGGAAAGGGTAAAATTGTAGATGTTTTAGCTCCAAAATACCAAGTAGTAGCTCGTTTTCAAGGTGGTCCAAATGCGGGACATACCCTAGAATTCGATGGTTTTAAGCACGTGTTGCACCAAATTCCATCTGGAATTTTCCGTCAAGAAGTTCAGAACATCATTGGAAATGGTGTAGTACTTGACCCAATTATCTTCAAAAAAGAAATCGATGGTTTATTATCGAAATTCGATTTGAATTTAAAGGGTAATTTAGAAATCT
Organism: Flectobacillus sp.; assembly: GCA_023255485.1. Lineage (GTDB taxonomy): Bacteria > Bacteroidota > Bacteroidia > Cytophagales > Spirosomataceae > JALRIJ01. The sequence continues at coordinate 3,078 of JALRIJ010000092.1, read as the reverse complement.
CTAAGAAAGCTTCAATTATCCTACCTACACACCGTTTGTTGGATGCTGCTTACGAAAAAGCAAAAGGTGAAGCGAAAATTGGCTCTACTTTGAAAGGAATTGGCCCAACTTATACGGACAAAATTTCTCGTCAAGGCTTAAGAGTTGGAGATGTTATCTCTCCAAATTTCTTAGAAAAATATAACGCTCTCGTTACTCGTCATAAGTCTATCTTGGATATTTATCAATTCGAGTACGATTTAGCTGCAGCAGAAGAAGAATTCTTTGCAGCAGTTGAGTTTATGAAAGAATTCAATCTTGTTGACTCAGAATATTCAGTTAACCATGCGTTAACAGCTGGAAAAACAATTTTGGCAGAAGGAGCTCAAGGTTCATTGTTGGACGTTGACTTTGGTTCGTATCCTTTCGTAACTTCTTCAAACACGGTAACAGCAGGTGCTTGTACAGGTTTAGGAATTGCTCCTAAAAACGTAGGTGAAGTATTTGGTATTTTCAAAGCATATTGTACACGTGTTGGTTCGGGTCCATTCCCGACAGAATTGCATGACGAAGTAGGTGAAGCAATCCGTAAAGAAGGACGTGAATTCGGTGCAACAACAGGTAGAGCTAGACGTTGTGGATGGCTTGATCTTCCTGCATTGAAATATGCAATGATGATTAACGGAGTGACTCAATTAATCATGATGAAAGCGGACGTATTAAATATCTTTGAAGAAATCAAGGTATGTACGGCTTACAAATTGGAAGACGGAACGATTACAGAACAGCTTCCTTATGATATTACAGACATTACAATCGAACCAATTTATGAAACTCTAAAAGGGTGGCATTGTTCGTTAGAAGGCATCAGAACATTTGAAAATCTTCCTGCTGAATTGTCTGCATATATTGCATTCTTAGAAGAGAAATTAGCGTTGCCTATCAACTTTATTTCGACAGGTCCAGACCGAGACGAATGTGTGTTAAGAGGTTCATTCGCTTAGTTTTAATAGATGAATTTGAGAAAAAGGTTCGATAAGCCCAGGCTATCGAACCTTTTTTATTAGCCCATCAGTCCTCTTAGTTGCAAATGTTGGAGTAACATAATCGTTTTGCCATCCTTAATTTCTCCTGTTTTTATCTTGTCGATAGCTTCCGTAAAAGGGATTTCTAATACCTCAATTTCCTCATCCTCAATGCCTCCGCCCAAGCTTCGTTCTGTTTCGTTGGTATAGGCAGCAATAAAAAAGTACAAAATTTCACTGACCGAACCAGGGCTCATATAAGCTTCAAAGACTTTTTCTACATTGGCTATTTTAAAACCCGTTTCCTCCTCCGTTTCTCGTTTGATAGCTACTTCTGGATTATCAGAGTCAAGTAGTCCTGCACAAGCTTCAATCAGCATTCCCGTGGCGTTACCATTCACGTAGGTCGGAATACGAAATTGTCTCGTCAAGATAACCCTTTTGCTTTCCTGATTATACAATAAAATAGTTGCTCCATTACCACGGTCATACACCTCACGCATTTGTGTTTCTACGATACCATTTTTTCTGAAATAATCAAATGTGTAGCGTTTTAGTACGTACCAATTGTCAGAAAGTACTTTTTCTTCCTTAATTTCAATTCTCGGACTTTTCATTTTGATTGAATGTGATTGTTTATGATTATATTTGATTGATTTTACAAAGGAACTAAAAAGCAATGAATTTCCAACTTAGAAAGAAACTTATTTTACAAACCCTCGATTTACAAGGCACGGTAGAGGTGAAAGAGTTTGCGGAGTTATTACAAACTTCGGAAATCACGGTGCGTCGTGACTTGGGAGTGTTAGCGGAAGAAGGCCTACTTTTTCGGACACACGGAGGAGCCATGAAGTTAAGTCTTGCCCAAACGCCTGTTCATTTTACCAATAAAGCGGTGAGCAGAGCAGAGGAGAAAGACTATATTTGTCGCAAAGCAGCAGCGAATATCGAAGATGGCGAAACGATTTTTTTAGACTGTGGTAGTACGCTCGCAAGGTTGTGTCCGTACATCAAACATAAATATATCAAGGTGATTACCAATTCTTTACCCATTGTATATGAATTGATGGATACCAACGTGTCGATTAATTTGGTAGGAGGGGAGGTCGATATGCAACGACAAGCAGTGCATGGAATGATTGCCTTAGAACATTTGGCTCGTTATCAGGCAGATAAAGCTTTTATCGGAGTGGATGGTGTATCGCTCGCAAAGGGCTTGACTGCCGCTAGCGAAAAAGAAGCAAGCATTGCTACCGCTATGGCAAGCCATGCAAAAGAGGTTTTTCTGCTATGCGATTCAAGTAAATTGGAGAAAGATAATTATTTTCAATTTGCCCCCTTGAGTATGGTTACGACCCTGATTACAGATGCCCATATTTCTCCAGAATTGTTAGCCAGATACGAAGCTACCAACTTAAAGGTGATTTGTTGAAAGGTTGTGGCTTTAATGAATTGTTCCGATATTTGTTCACGACATTTGTGCATAACCCTCCGTTGATATGACTGAAGCTGAAAAAATAGCCCTACAATATTTATTTGCAGAAGATACCCTGTATTTGATTCCAGAGAAGAAAACCCTTGAGTCAGGTATAGAGGAGGAAGTAAAAGCGGAGGCTATTTTACCTATAAAAGAAGAGGTACAAAAGCCTGTTATCGCTCCTCCCGTAGTGGTCGAAGAAGTGTTTGTTCCGCAGGTAAACCATCAGGTCTTGATTTTGGTGGAACATTTAAGTGAAGCCGATAAAGACTTATTGACGAAAATTATAGCGGCCGTAAAACTAGATTTAACCAAAGTAGAAGTGTTAGACCTAGCAACGATTGGAAAGGCTAATTTACGTCCAGTTTTATCATCCAGAGCTGTGAAACAGTTAGTGACTTTTGGTATTCCATTGTTCACCATTAATTTAGAAATTCCCCTGATTCCATATCAAGTCAGAACGATTCAAGGCGTTCATTTTTTATATGCCGATATGTTGAGTGAATTACAAAACGACGTTCCCAAGAAGAAAGCCCTGTGGGGTGCATTGAAACAAATGTTCACATCGTCGTAGGGGTTGACCTATGTGTCAACCCC
>JALRIJ010000091.1 GCA_023255485.1 Flectobacillus sp. | reverse complement strand
TTTAGCCCTGAAAGGGCGACATATCTAAGCGATGGGTATTAGCCCATCGTCAAGGTTTCACAAAACTATGTTTTCTATGTCTCTATGTGGTGAACTAAGTGAGGGTAACAAATAGCCAGTGAATTAAATCCAACATCCAAAATTTCACATCATTACGTAAACCATTTTTATATTCAAGGAACTAATGAAAAAACCAAAATTAAGCCTCACTCAAATTATCAATATGAGTGTCGGTTTTTTAGGAATCCAATTTGGATTCGCTCTTCAAAACGGGAACGCCTCTCGTATTCTTCAAACGTTCGGAGCAGATGTCGAACATCTTTCGCTCTTTTGGTTGGCAGCACCGCTCACGGGTATGATTGTCCAACCCATCATTGGACATTATTCTGATAAAACCTGGGGACGATTTGGGAGAAGAAAACCCTTTTTCCTTACTGGAGCGATTCTAGCAGCTTTAGCTCTTATCCTAATGCCAAATTCCTCGTTTATGACAGGCTTGATGCCAGCCGTATTAGTGGGAGCAGGCTTTTTGATGTTCATGGATGCGTCGTTTAACATAGCGATGGAACCTTTCCGTGCGTTAGTTGCCGATAATTTGTCAGATGAACAAAATACCACAGGCTTTTCGGTACAAACAACTTTGATTGGCATTGGAGCAGTAGTAGGGGGCATTTTACCGATGCTACTCAACAAAGGCTTCGGTATTTCCAATGAATCTAGTAATGGAAATGTTCAGTTAAATGTCGTGTACTCTTTCTATATAGGAGCGGCGATTTTATTTGGAGCAATTCTTTGGACGGTGTTAACCACGAAAGAATATTCGCCAGCAGAACGTTTAGAAATGGGTTATGAGGAAGAAACCACTGAACACGAAGGACTTGGCAATATTGTCAAAGATTTTATGGCCATGCCTAAGACGATGAAACAGTTAGGTTTGGTTCAGTTTTTCTCATGGATTGCTCTATTTTCCATGTGGGTATATTCTACTCCTGCCATTGCCCATCAAGTATATGGGCTTGCTCTGGACGACCATAGTTCAAAAGCCTATAATGATGCAGGTGACTTTGTAAGTACTCTTGGTGGTTTTTATAACGGTGTGTCGGCTGTTTTTGCCTTGTTCATGCCTATTATTGCCACACGTTTTGGGAAGAAAATGACTCATGCCATTTCACTGACTTGCGGAGGATTGGGGCTAATTTCAATCTATTTTATTCATACTCCTGCACTATTGTTTTTTAGTATGGCCGGTGTAGGTATTGCATGGGCTAGTATTTTAGCCATGCCGTATGCCTTATTGGCAGGTAGTATTCCTACCAAAAAAATGGGTGTTTACATGGGGATTTTTAATTTCTTTATCACGTTCCCACAAATTGTGAATGGATTATTTGGTGGTTTAGTCGTAAAACATATTTATGGTTCTAACACGATTTATGCTATTGTGATGGCGGGAGTCTTTATGATTTGTGGTGCATTTTCAGTGATGCTCGTAAAAGAAGACCGATAGAACGTCAACATTGTGTACGAAAATTAGGTAACTTGCGTTTTCATAAATGAACACGAATTGCAGAATCAAGGGCTACAGGCTTCTCTTCATTCTGTAATTCGTGTTCTGTCGTTAGATAAGAATCCTAATTTCCTTAATTGAATGAAACAGAAGTTTTTGATTACTACCGCTTTAGTGGTGGCTTTGTCAAGCTTTCAGCATCATGAAGCGGACAAAGAAATTTACACGAAAAAAGTAGAAGCTGCCAAAGGGCAAACGTTAGACAATTTTACCATTAGCGTAGCAAAAGGTTTTTTGAATCGCCCCTATAAAGCGGGAACGCTTGAAGTAAATAATCCTGATGAAAAATTAGTCGTGAATTTACGGGAGTTTGATTGTGCTACCTATGTAGAAAGCTGTGTGGCAATGAGCTTAACGCTGAGAAAAGAAGAATTAAACTTTGATACTTTCAAGCATTATCTGCAACGCTTACGCTATTATGATGGCAACATAAAAGGTTATTCTTCTCGGATTCACTATTTCTCAGATTGGTTGTATCAGCACACCCACGACGGACTTTTGGAGGATATGACTCCCCTTTTGGGAGGTATTCCAAATCCTCGAAGTATTCATTTTATGAGTTCAAATATTGGAAAATATCCCGTACAAAAGGATATGAATGTTTGGAATGACATTGCTAGGAGGGAAGCTGAATTGACGAACCATGTCATGTATTATATTCCTAAAAATAAGATTCGCTCGATTGAAAATAACTTCAAAAATGGAGATATTGTGGCACGTACGACAAATATCGACGGGCTTGATGTAACACATGAAGGCTTTGCCATTCGTTTGCAAGACGGCAGAGTATATCTACTTCATGCCTCTTCTGACTTTGGTAGAGTGATGGTAACAGACCGTCCGTTGGCTGAATATATGGCTACAAAGAAAAATCAGACAGGAATTATGGTAGCACGCTTCAAATAATTGCTTTTATTTGAACAAGCTATTTCTTTTTTTTGTACTTTTGCAGACTATTTTACAATTTTAATACTTTTAACAATTTAACGTTTAACAACAATGCCAAAAATTAAAACCAAGTCAGGAGCGAAAAAACGTTTCAAAGTGACAGGATCAGGCAAAATTAAGCGTAAGCACGCTTTCCATAGCCACATTTTAACAAAAAAATCTACTAAACGTAAACGTAACTTAGTTCATGATGGCTTAGTAAGCTCATCAGATATGGACAGAGTAACATTAATGTTAGTAATGTAATTTTTTCGAGTTATTCGATTTGTAATTTTTTTGCCAATTTAGAATAACTCAATTAGTTATTGTTCAACCAGAAATAGGCTTTTTAAGCTTCCGAGTAAGGAACGCCAAATTTCAAAAAACAAACAAAATTATGCCACGTAGCGTCAACCACGTAGCGTCCCGAGCAAGACGTAAAAAAGTGCTTAAATTAGCTAGAGGTTTTTACGGAAGAGGTAAAAACGTTTGGACGGTAGCGAAAAACAAGATCGAGAAAGGTCTTCAATATGCTTACCGTGACCGTAAGGTTAAGAAAAGAGATTTCCGTGCATTGTGGATCCAACGTATCAACGCAGCAGCACGTCAAGAAGGTTTATCTTACTCAGCGTTCATGGGTAAATTAAACAAATCTGGTATCGAGTTAAACAGAAAAGTATTAGCTGACTTAGCAATGAACCACCCAGAGGCGTTCAAAGCAGTAGTAAGCAAAGTAAAATAGGACAAAAAGAAAAGCGAATCAATTTGATTCGCTTTTCTTTTTTATAAAAGATATGTTCCTCGTAACCGTTTTCTAGGTTTCAATCACCTTCGTCGTAATGCCTTCCCAATGGTGTTCTTCACTTTTACCAAAAAGGTATATAGTGATTTCTATCGTTCCAATTTTGAATAATTGAATACCTGTCAATTTCTCTAAAAGCAAGTTTTTCAGTGTTAAGGCATCTGCCGCCCACTTTTTTTCATCTTCGCCAAACCAATCCTGTACTTCAATTAAAGGCTTGAAAAAGTCTTCAAAAGTAATTTCGCTACTAACTGTCTCTGGAGGAATTCCATTGAATAGCTTGAAATTCGCAATTCCAATAGGCTCTTGTGTACTTAGCTCCATTTCAAAATAAGTAATTGGTTCATCCGACTCACTAGGGTAGAGTAAATCCTTCGTTAAAGCAGTTATTTGTTCCTTTAGAGAAATACTTTCTTTTTCTGGTGACTCAGTAGCAGTGTTTGTAGTCATAAGTCTGATTTCAAGTAATAAAAGGTGAATTTTCCTTGAAATTAGGAAAACTTTATATATTATTGTGATATATCTGTTAAAAACCAGTTTAATATTTCAAGAATTTAATCATTCAAAACGAATCAAACAATGTTAGAACAATTGATGGGTCTAATCCAAGACCATTCTCAAGAAGCAATCGTTAATAACCCTGCAATTCCTAATGAGCATAATAACGATGCCATGCAGACAATCTTAGGGGCTATTACTGGTGGAATGCAACAACAAGCTCAAGGTGGTGGATTAGCTGGATTAGCAGGCTTATTAGGCGGTCAAGCAGGAACAAGCGGTTCTGGCTTAATGTCTAACCCAATCGTTGCAGGAATTGCTCAACAAGCGGTTTCTGGTTTGATGAATAAGTTTGGTTTACAGAACAGTGCTGCTGCTGGCATTGTAGCTCAGGTATTACCAAGTGTATTAGGTTCAATGATTAGCAAAACAAATGACCCTAACGATTCATCATTCAATATGTCTGACATCATGGGTGTTATGGCTGATGGGAAAGTAGATATGAACGACGTAATGAATATCGCAGGTAAATTTATGGGTGGCGGTAATGCTGCTGGTGGTTTAGGTGGTATGCTAGGTGGTCTTTTCGGAGGAAAATAAGCATTATCAATTCATGTTATATAAAAAAAGGAGATGTCTTTCGGCATCTCCTTTTTCATGTTATTTACTTTCTTTTCCGATAAGGTCAATATCGGCCATGGTACTATCTTTCAAGTTTAGGCTTCCACGTTCTTTACGAACAATTCTTGAATATAAACCTACTTCTTGACTGAATAAGAAAGTAAAGAATAGTTTCGTGAATGAAGTATGATATTTTAAATGATCATAAAACTCTGGAGCAGCAGCCTTCAATTTTGGTAAGTTATTCCAAGGTACAGAAGGCATATCGTGGTGTTCGTTATGAAAACCAACGTTCATATTGATTCCATTTAAGCTACCATAGTATGAATACGTTTCTTGGTTTTTATCTAAAACCAAATAGTGTTCTTGAATCCATCTTGCTCCAAGTGGGTGTAAACCTACCGAGAACATAAAGCTTGCTCCTAAATAACCTAAAGCAGCCCATCCCATTGTATAGACGATTAAGGCATCAAAAGCAATTTGGAAGACGATATTGGCTACAACATAACGGTCAATTACGGCCAATTCGATACAACGAATCGTTCTGATTGCTTGGAAGAAAGGAAACAATAATAACCAAATAGCTTTTCCGATGAAGTAATTGTTAATCAATTTTGCCTCCCAGAAATCAGGTAAGTCTGCATCTAATTCGTGAACTCCCTGATAAGCATGGTGCTTTAAGTGATAGTTTTTGAAAGAGATAGCTGTAGGGGCTAATGACGGAAAGTTTGCAATGATGCCTGCTAACACATTCATAGCTGGTTTTTTGAAAACAAGATTATGAGCCGTTTCGTGAATACACACAAATAAAGTATGTGTAGGAAATGCTCCAATACACCAAGCCGCAGCTAAAATAACCCACCATGCTTGATCTTTTACTAAATACGCCATGCCAATTTGTAAAGACACACAAGCCAAAATCCAAACGAATGTCATTGGGTTTTTTGTAATAAGTTTCTTTACTTCTGGATGGGCTTTTAAAATTTCACGAGTACGAGTACGGTGTGGTTCTGTTCCTGTTACGTAGGTAAAATCCTGTTGATACGCCATTGGTTCTATAATTATGTTGTTTATGGTAAAAAACGTTGATGTATAACGCAAGTACTTTTCCGTAGCTGTTTCGATTAGAGTCTAACGCTTATCTTAGAAAAATCCTTCAAATATACAGCTAACTATGGGTTTAATCAATTTGTTTGCGAATTAATACAATTTGAGGGAGTCTTGCAATGATAGATGTCATACAGGGTTATCATCTTTATCGGTTTCACTCCTGAGACGAAGGCAATCTTCGTAAGTAAAAAGCCCTCTTTCCGTAGAAAGGGGGCTTTTGCAATGACGTTGTCAGACGTTTAATGATATAAATGTTGCTAATAAGGGATTTAGCGTAACATTATGGGAATTTCGGGAATTTACTGAAGTCTGGCTTTCTTTTTTCCAAAAATGCATTCTTTCCTTCTTTAGCTTCGTCAGATAAATAGTAAAGTAGGGTAGCATTACCTGCTAATTCTTGGATACCTGCTTGTCCATCCAATTCTGCATTGAATGCTGACTTTAACATACGCAATGCCAATGGGCTTTTTTCTAGCATTTTAAAGCACCATTCCAAGGTTGTTTCTTCTAATTTCTCTAAAGGAACAACTTTGTTTACCAAGCCCATATCTAATGCATCTTGAGCATTATATTGATCGCACAAGAACCAGATTTCACGAGCTTTTTTCTGTCCTACTACTCTTGCAAGATAAGACGCCCCAAAACCACCGTCAAATGAACCCACATTAGGACCTGTTTGTCCAAAACGAGCATTTTCAGCGGCGATTGTCAAGTCACATACCACGTGTAGTACGTGTCCACCACCGATTGCCCAACCAGCAACCATTGCTACTACAGGTTTAGGAATCGAACGAATTTGTTTTTGAAGATCGAGTACATTTAAACGAGGTACAGCATCCGAACCGATGTAGCCACCATGTCCACGTACTGACTGGTCTCCACCGCTACAAAATGCCTGTCCACCTTCTCCTGTAAGGATAATTACACCAATACGTTCGTCATCACGGCAGATATTCATCGCATCAATCATTTCCGACACTGTAAGGGGAGTGAAGGCATTGTGTTTATGTGGACGATTGATGGAGATTTTTGCAATCCCTGCTTCATGAAAAGTAAAGAGAATCTCTTGATATTCTTTAATGGTTTCCCAAGTCATAAAATTAGTTTTTGTATTGTTTATTCTTCGTTATAGCTCACATCCCATGTGTGGTCTGCTAGGAGGAGACATGTGGCCAAAAATCGGCTATACTTAAAAGACCGTCCCCATTCGTGCGGAGCAACTAATGATAGCAGGTCTGTTCCGTCTTCTTTTTCGTATAAATAATAGGTTTGGTTAATAATTGGTTCAAAACCCATCGATGCTTCATAAATGCGTTCTGAAATTTCTTTACGTTGCGACAATAAAGTTGCTTGACGAGCCAATACTTCCATTTGCTCGTATAATTGATTCATTTGACGATCTGTCTGCTGACGCATTGCAACAATAGAACGTCCTTTCACTTTGCCCATATCTTCTGGTTTTATGACTGCTCCCCCTGCTGTGTGTGCGTAAGGGAGTAAACCAGGATTTTCTGCAACTTTATCTTTGTTGATGGGATTAATAAACGAATCTTTTGACATAATGAGGAAATTGTTACCCAGATGCTTAACATCTAGTTGTTATGAAATGCTATCTACGTATTTTTTGATACCTAGTTATGCGTTGTATTTCCTTTGAACTTGCGAAGTTATATCAATGTTTTCTTTTTAGTAATATTTTTACCACAAATTAACGAACAAAACGTTTAAGTAAGGTAAAATAGAATCATTTTATGTTTCATCATAAGCAAATGAGAGTTTATCTCGTTGCCAAATAGATAGTAAAAGTACTCAAAATAGTTGATGGACTTGTGTCATCTAGCTGCTTTAATAATGATATAACTCACTGTGGCTCGATTTTTGCTACAAATTCAGACGAAAATCTTGAGCGGCTTGCTTACGCAAGCCATAATTTAGCGTTTTACAACACTAGACTCATAAAGGGATTTTCACGCAACCACTAAAGAAGTGATTTTTACGATGAACTACTGTATCAAAAGATAAACTACTTTACCTTTATTTGGATGAGTAGAAACAAGCTTTTGGAATGGGGTCATATCTTTAAATTACTGTTGGTTTCTTACAAATTTTTAGAAAAATGTAAGGACTATAAATACAAAACGATGTACATTGAATCCTTTGAAAGATTACCATTCCCTGCAACTGCCTATCAGGAAAAAGTAATTAAGTTTTGCCAAGCATGGATGGCTGGGCAATCCACATTTAAGCTATATACTTCAGGTTCAACAGGGCAACCCAAAGAGTTATTGCTAACTCGTCAACAGATGCTTGCAAGTGCAAGGATGACTGGCAATCGATTCGACTTAAAAGCTGGACAACATGCGTTAGTCTGTTTAAATGTCGATTATATTGCAGGGATGATGATGTTGGTACGAGCAATGGTGTTGGGACTTCGAGCGACTGTAATAGAACCCAAAGCCAATCCTTTTGCAGAAATAAGTCATCAAGCTACGTTTGATTATGCTTCCTTCGTTCCTCTTCAATTACAAACGTTACTTCTAGATAAGGAGGCTATCTCACAGCTCAATAAGATGAAAGTGATTCTTGTTGGAGGGGCTGCTGTTAGTAATACCTTAGCTGAGTCAATCAAAAAACACCTTCATGCCCCTGTTTATAGTACCTATGGTATGACCGAAACAGTTTCTCATATCGCCATTAGAGCAATCAATCAGCAAGAAAATGCAGGAATTTTTGATGTCCTAGAAGGAGTTGATGTTGGAGTAGATGAACGGCAGTGTTTAACGATATGTGCTGCGGTAACTAATTTTGAACGTATTCAAACCAATGATTTAGTTGAGATGCTAACAACGCATTCTTTTCGTTTGTTAGGACGCTATGATAATATTATTAACAGTGGTGGCGTGAAAGTACAATTAGAAAAAGTAGAAAAGGCATTTGCGGAGATACTGGAGACCGAGACACTCTCGTATGCTCGTTCTTTTGCTTATGGCGTACCAGACGAGCGATTAGGTCAACGCTTAGTGATGGTACTGGAACCTAATGAGGCTACTACAGAAGAGGACTTCATGGCTTTGACAAACGATGAGCCCGTACTTGTCTCAATTCGTGAAAAAATGAAAAAGGTACTCGGTAAATATGAAGTTCCGAAAGAATTTTATACGATTTCTCACTTTTCGGAAACACCAACTGGCAAAATTGATAAAATAGCTACCATAAAAAGACTAAATTTGTAAAAAAATAGGACTTATATCGTATGCAAACGAATACATTGGTGTCATTAGACATAAAATTTGAAACGGCTGACATCATTCCAGCTCCTTTTTCACATCAAATTGTTGTGAAAGCAGCTTTAGATAAACCAACGATACCCCTTTCTTTTCAGATTCTTTATACATACCGAGATGATTTAACAGAAGAGGAAATTCTGGAAGAGGGATTTACCGTAAAGGATGATTTTTCATGGGAAGGACAATTAGATGCGGCTTGGAAAGAGCCTATCTTGCAATTGATGACTCAGACTCCTGAAAAATTTAGTACAAAGGCCTTAGAAGAAGAAGAGAATTTCTTTGAAATTACGCTTAATAATCAAGAAAAAGGAGTTCCTAAAAATCAAGAATCGTGGGAGTACTTGCTTCAAGAACTGATGCAGGCTGTTTTTGAAACGGCCGAAAAAGAAGCCCCTTTATACATTATTTTTGTAGAAATTGATCAACAAAAAAAGGCTAGTTCTGTAGAGGTATCCTTGCAATTTGCACAGCGAAATGCCCGTGTTTATACCATGGATGGAGAAGATAAAGCAGAAAAAGAAATCGATTGGGAACTTGCTAAAGACCTGATTCAGCTCGTATTTGTGGGCGAATTTATGCCAGAAAAGGCAACAACGAATGAACCTAAAAATACAGGCAAGTACATTTCTACGGGCGATGGCATTTGGTATGAATTTACAAAAAGCTTAAAAAATCCGAATGGTAATCGTTATTATTTAACCGATTTGATGGCTGCTTGGAATGAAGTTAAGTTCGCTTAATAGCCATGAAATAACTGACGAAAGTAAGCAGGACGTTAAACGCCTGCCTGCTTACTTTTTCGACGATACGATTGGGCAGGTGCAGTCTAATGTCTTACTTGCCTATATTTCCCTAATTAACACGTGAAATTCCTCAACCCAACAGAAGTTTTATGAACACTGCTGTTATTTGTTATCACAATAAAATGCTCTCTATTAAAAAAACACTCCTTTTTATCCTATTAGGAACAAGTGGTATTTTAGCTCAAGAAACCTCAACGGTTTTACCACAAAATCCAACGAGTCTTAAATGGTCTCAGGTAAAAACGAAACATTTTCGTTTGATATTTCCGAGTACAATCGCTCCTACAGCAATGAAAACGGCAAATACTTTAGAAGCTGTTTATCAACCTGTTAGTCAGTCGTTGGGGATTGCACCCAAACCTGTTTCCATTTTACTTCAAAATCAGACGGTTGTTTCGAATGGATTTGTTACGATTATTCCTCGTCATGGTGAATTTTATACTACCGCCCCACAGGACAATAACTTGTTAGGCACGAATGACTGGTTAAATTTACTTAGCGTACATGAGTACCGTCATGTGGTACAGTTTGAGAAGTCTTTTCAAGGAAAGGGTAAAGTACTTCGTTTTTTATTGGGAAATACTGGCTCACAATTGTTGGGCTCTTTTGTAGTACCTAATTGGTTTTGGGAAGGAGATGCGGTTGGGTCGGAAACGTCTTTTACTTCTTCTGGAAGAGGTAAAATTCCTGCTTTTGAGATGGCGTTGAGAACACAATTACTATCGAGAGGGGGATTTTCATACCCTAAATCGATTGCTGGGTCGTATCAAGATTTTGTGCCTAATCATTATGTAAATGGTTATATATTAACTACTTATTTGAAAAGTAAATTTGGTAGAGATATATGGGATTCTGTGTTGACGGAAGTGTATAAAAAGCCTTTTTATCCTTTTTCTTTTTCAAATACAATTCGTAAGGCAACAGGTTTGACCGTAGAAAAGTTGTATAGAGATGCTTATCAGGATGTTACAGACAAATGGATAGTACAGGCCAATCAAGTAAAAGAAACGCCTGCTACTTATTATGAAACGGAGAACCCTCGGTATTTTACTAACTACGAATATCCACAAGTGGTAGAAGATGGGAGAGTGGTCGCATTGAAATCAGGTTTATCAGCTATTCAACAGTTGGTCTTATTGAGTAAGGTAGGAAAAGAAGAAAAACTCGCCGAGATAGGTGTTTTGAACGATGCGGCAACGCTGTCGGCTGCTGGTATGAAAGTCGTTTGGTCTGAAATTGGATACCATCCCCGTTGGGCAATGAAGACCTATTCGGTGATAAAAATACTGGATTTAAAAACTAAAAAAATCAATCAAGTTACCACACAAACTCGCCTAGCTGCTCCTGCTTTGGATGCAGAAGGGGCAAGAATTGTGGCGGTAGAGACCGATACCGAAAATAACAATGCTTTAGTTATCCTTGATGCCAAGACGGGACAACTACAACAACGCATCAATAATGTTACTAATGGCTTTTTTATTCATCCTACGTGGGCGAATGCGAAACAGTTGGTGGTGGTTCGTCTATTGAATGGTAAAAAGTCGATACTCGAAATTAATATAGCAACAGGACAAACAAACGAATTAACGGAGGCTGTTGATGAAAATATTGCTCATCCTTTTAGGCAGGATAAATACGTGTTTTTTAACTCAGGCGTTACGGGTATCGATAATGTTTTTGTGATTAATACGGAAACAAAGCAGCGATTTCAAGTAACAAATAGAAAGTTTGGAGGATTTAATGCTACGCTTTCAGCTAATGGTAAATCCTTGATTTTTAACGATTTTACAGAGAAGGGACATCGTATTGCTTCTATGCCTTTGGATACAACACAGTGGTTACCTTTTGACGAAAAATTGCTTAAACCTATTCGTTATTTTGGACAAATGTTAATGCAAGAGGCGGGTGAAAATCTACTGGATAAGGTTAATGATAGTGTCTATGTAGTGAAGCCTTATCGCAAAACAAATCTAGTAAATTTATATGCGTGGGGGCTACTACTACGCTCATTGGATAATACCTTAAACTTGGGGATTTCCTCGCAAAATTTACTAGGAACAGCCGCTTTTTCAGGAGGATTGGCCTTTAATCCCAACGAACGGACATGGCAACAATTTGTCTCAGCAAGTTATCAGGCATGGTATCCTATCTTAGATTTTAGTTAT
>JALRIJ010000090.1 GCA_023255485.1 Flectobacillus sp. | reverse complement strand
TGAGAAAGGTCAAGTCCTCGAATGTTTTTCTTGGTTAAATTCTTCTTTCCTTCCATCACATTTCCTGTCAAAAACCATTCTCCCGTTCCTTTTGACTCTTTTCCTGCGTCATAAGCATAGGCAAAAAGTAAGTTCGGCGAGGTCGCCGGGCCGGGTTTGTAATAGTTGTTAATCATGTTGATTTGCGAAACACCTCCTTTAATCTTGACTTCTCCTCCATAACAAGCCTGCTCGCTTCCCCAGTTGTAAATCACATTGTTGCGATAGTCCACAACCGCTAAGGTATCATGAGCCCTTGAACCGTTGAAACGCACGGTTCTACTGTTTTGATGAGCAATTAAATTGTGGTGATAACTCGCAAACTGTCCACCCCAAACACCTCCATAAGCACGATGTCCTTTGGCATGACCTGCTTCAAAGAGTCCTTCACTGACGATGCACCATTGTACGGTCGTATTTTTGGTGTCATACATGGCGGCACATTCTTCGTTTGCCCAACTAAAACTACAATGGTCAATGATTACGTCATGGCAATTTTCCATGTCAAACCCATAAAGTCCCGATTTTAATGTTCCCCCAGGACGAGAACGAATGTATCGAATGATGATGTTACCGTGATTCCCTTTAGGGGCTGCTCCGTTGAGCATAAAAGAAAAGTTTTTCAGGCAAATCCCATCGCCAGGTGCAGTTTGACCTGCGATGGTTAAGTTAGAACGTTTAATCGAAAGATTCGACTTGAGTTCAATAATGCCAGAAACGTTGAATACAATGGTAAGAGGTTCATTAGGGAATTGCTTCAAGGCATGGCGAAAACTCCCTTCTCCATCGTCGTTCAGATTGGTGACTGCAACTACCTGTCCCCCTCGTCCGCCTGTGGCATATTTTCCGAAACCCTCGGCAGTTGGAAATGCTAATTGTTGTGCCTTGACCGTTAGGTAACAAAGTGTGCATAAAAGAAATAGTGATAATGATTTCATTACAAGTGATGTTAGTTAAACGTTGTTGATTAGAGGAAGAAACGAGATTTTATAACCTTTATTTCAAAAGATTTTTAAGGTTAGGACTGTTTAGTCGTTGATTTCCACGAATTATGCCTTAATTTTAGTGATTCAAACGTGTAACAAAATGCCAACAAAAATAATTACTTATTCTTCCTTAGCGGAAATTGACTCGGTTGCAAAAGCAATCTTTGAATTTGGGAAAAAAACGCCTGTCTGGATTTTTGAAGGACAAATGGGGGCTGGAAAAACAACGCTTATCAAGGCGATTTGTAAAAGCTTAGTCGTTACCAGTAATGTACAGAGCCCAACGTATTCGTTAGTGAATGAGTATGTAACCAAACGAGGAGAAAATATCTATCACTTTGATTTTTACCGAATTAAAAGCGAAGAGGAAGCAATGGATATTGGTGTAGAGGATTACCTCTATTCGGGTGAACGCTGTTTCATTGAGTGGCCTTCTAAAATTGAAAATTTACTGCCCACTAAATACATGACTGTTGCCATAACCGTCAACGAAGAGGGACAAAGAACGGTGAATCTCTCGCTTTAGGGAGATTCATTATTGCAGATTCCTGATGATGCTATTTAGTGTTTTACACTACTAATTATGAATGTTGGATTTAAGAACCAGTAAATGAAATCTAACATCCAACATTCATAACCCAAGATTACTTTAACTACATCTACCTTAAAAATAGCGTTACTTCTTATGGTACGTTCTACTCACTTATGTTTGGTGCTACTGCTTTGTAGTACCCTTGCTTTCGCCCAAGATCCCACCGCTTGGATTGATTATTCCAAGACCTATTTTCGTATCCCGATTGTTAAAAAAGGGGTTTATCGCTTATCGTATCAATCCTTAAAAGCCCTTGGAATGCCTCCAGAAGTGAATCCGCAAGGGTTTCAGCTTTTTCGTAGAGGAAAGGAACAGGCCATTTTTGTGGAAGGCGAAAAGGATGCTCGTTTTGAGGAAGGCGATTTTATCGAATTTTATGCTGAACCTAACGACGGCAAGGCGGACTCTTCTTTGTATATTCCTACGACAGCCCAACCTCATGTGTATTACCCGCTTTATTCCGACACCGCTATCTATTTTTTGACGTACCAACAGGCGGGTCTCAAAGGGAAGCGAATGGAAGTACGAACTACTACGGCTGAAGCAAAGGGGAAGGAACTCTCGTTTCATGAAGAAGAAGCCTTGCAGGTATTTTCTACAACCTTTTCCGCAGGAGCGATGTATCCCTTGGGAGTGCGGGAAGAAGGGGTAGTGTTTTCTCATTTTGATACAGGTGAAGGCTACTTTTCTACTCCGCAAAGCTCGGGTATTCCCTTGTTGACTTCTTTTCCGATTAGTCAGTTTCAACAAAATGCGAATGTCTTACCTCGTTTGGAAGGGCAAGTAGTCGGGCTAACACCCGACGAGCATCAAGTTGATTGGCTGGTGGGGACAGGCTTACTCACTTCTAGTCATTGGGAAAATTACACTACGCAATCAATTAGTCAGACGCTAACGGAAGCAGATTTTGTACGGGATAAGTTGGTCGTGAGTACGTTGTCAAAAGATGGATTAGCGAAGTCTTATGCTCTTTCTTTTCTGAAATTAAGCTATCCGCAAGGGCTAGATTTTAAGGGTTTACCAGAAAAAACATTCCATTTTTGGACGAAAGAAGCAAGCCTTGTCCCTCTTCAGCATGTCCCTACTTCGGCATTGGTATATGATATTTCAATAAGCGGCGAGGTTAAAAAACTGGAAGGCTTGCGAAAGGATACTACACTAACGTTGAGTTTGGTAGGAAAGGAAACTCGCCAAGATATTTACGTGACAGACCAAATACTGGCAGTGACGTTCCCGATTCAAAAAGTGAATTTTCGTCCCTTACATTTCAAGGCAAACTACTGCATTATTACGCATCCTAAACTCATGGGAGCAGTGCCTTCTTCACGCAATCCTGTACGTGATTATGCCGCTTATCGAGCTTCTGTAGCAGGAGGAAAATACGATACCTTGGTGGTAACGATTCAAGAATTATACGATCAATTTAATTATGGCGAACTTAGTCCTTGGGCGATAAAACAGTTTTTGGCTTACAGAATGCAACTCGGTAAGATCGAACAGGTTTTTATTATTGGGTCTTCGCAGTGGTTTCCTACTACTCGTTTTGATATCAATCGAGCCAACACCGATTTAATTCCGAATGCGGGTTATCCTTGTTCGGATATGCCGTATGTATTGGGGCTTGATGCTCGTAATCCTTTTGTGCCTGCCATGGGGATAGGTCGCTTAAATACGAATTCACCTCAGGTGGTGCTAGATTATTTGAACAAGGTGAAAGAGCAGGAGCAAACAACGGAAGGGGATACATGGAGAAAAAACATTGTGCTACTCGGCGGTGGTGGAAATCAGTACGAACACCTACAGTTTCAGGGATATTTGAAGGGATTTGGCGAGGTGGCGAAAACTGGCTTAACAGGAGCAACATATCAATTATTTACCAAGAAAAGCGATGAAGGGGTAGAGGTTTTTAATATCGCCAACCAATTAAATGCAGGCGTTTCGCTTATTAATTTCTTTGGTCATGCAGGCTTTAATGTGGTTGATTTAGACATTGGTAGTCCAAGTAATGAGTTAATGGGCTATCGAAACAAAGGGCGTTATCCACTATTTCTGGTCAATGGCTGCGAATCGGGTAATTGTTATAATGGAAAAGTGAACATCGGTACCGACTGGGTTAATACTCCTAATCGTGGAGCGATTCTATTTTTGGGGCATGCGTGGTTTGGCTATCCTTTTGCCCTGAAAAGTTACACTCAAGAAGTGTATCAGGCTCTTTATGCCGATAGCACCACCTTTGATAAAGCCTTTGGGACTGTACAACAGCAAGCCATTAAGGGGTATTTAGCTAAAGAAATGGGTGATTTGGCCATTGCCAATGTCGAGCAATTTGTCTTACAAGGAGATCCTGCGATTCGCTTATTCCCTTTTTCTAAACCTGATTATGCCACCACAAATGCCGATTTGTACTTAGATAAAGTAGCCGAAGTAACTACGAATAGCGATAGCCTTGACTTGCGGTTAATTGTTCGCAACTTAGGACGTGTTGTGACAAAAGGAGTTCCGCTGACAATCACTAGAACGTATCCAGATGCCTCTCAAGAAGTGTATAATTTTGTGAATTACAAGGTAATTACCAAGGAGGATACACTACTTATTCGACTAGCGAATGATAAACTTAAAGCCGCAGGAAGCAATACATTTTTGGTAGAAATAGATAAAGAACAGAGTATTTCAGAAGAAAAGGAAAATAACAATACGGCTTCACTAACTTATACTTTTGTATCTCCAACAACCACGGTGTTGTTCCCCTTGCCTTATTCGGTCGTGGGTAGTAGGACTGTTGAGATGCAGTTTCAAATGCCCGAAAAAGCGACGATTAATCGCTTAGAAATTGATACGAGCCAGTATTTTAATTCAGCTAGTAAAGTCACGAAATTACTTTCTGGAAAAGGATATGTTACTCAGGTAGTTGATTTGTTGGCGAAAGATAGTGCGGTGCATTATGCTCGTTTGGTTGAAAATGGCGAAACACTTAACTCATGGTCATTTCGGTACATTAAAGGAGTGGCTTCGGGGTGGTCAAAGGCGGCTCTTCCTCAATTTGAAACGGACAAAAAAGAACAACTTGTTTTACAAGGTTCTCACTATCAGTTTGTTCAAAATGCCAGACAACTAGCAGTACAGTCAATTGGAGCATATTTAGCTACGAATAAGCCTTTTTTGTCTGTGGATAATCAAGAGTTTGTGCCTGCGACTAACTGCGGAGGGAATGCGTTTTTCGCCTTAGCTTTTAAAGGCGAATCCTTAGAGCCATTTTCTCCTTTTTCGTCATGGAATCAGACCTGTCGAACAACTGATGCCCGAGTGGGTGTGTTGCATCAGACCTTAGTGAAATCCCAAAACTTATTGACTACTTATCTGGATGAACTGGCGGAGGGCGATTATGTATTGCTCGCTACTTATGGCTATACCATGCACAAAAGCTATTTGCCGCTTGATGCTCGCATTCGCTTGGCTCAATTAGGGGCAGACACGGCTCGTTTAATGGCTTTGCCTGATGGCTCTCCTTATATTTTATTGGCACGAAAAGGAAGTACAAAACCTTTGGCAGAACTCTTTCCAGACCCCAAATCGACTACGCCTTTTATCGTCCAGAAATTAGCCTTGAACTATACACTCAAAAGTGCTTATCGTTCGGGTTCGATTACCTCTACTGCTATCGGAGAAGCGAGTGCTTGGGAGCAATTGGATTTGAAAGTTGCTAATATAGGAAATGCTAAACAGGGTTTTTCAACCGACATCATTGGAGTGAATGCACAAGGGAATGAAACATTGCTAAAAACCAATTTAGTAGGAAGCACGCACTCGTTGAAAGACATAGATGCTCGACTGTATCCTAAACTTAAAATACGGGTGAATGTCCAAAATTTAGAAGAGTCTTCCTTGTCCAGTGCTCCACAATTGAAAGAATGGGTTGTGCGTTATAAGCCTGTGCCAGAAGGAGTTATTCGTGCAGAGGTGAGTGCTATTGCAACAAAACAGGAATATGAACCAATGAAGGTGCGGGTTTATTTTAAAAATAGCTCACCCCAAGCGTTTCAGGATTCGCTGGTGGTGCGTCAGGTTTTAACCAATCGAACACAACGGAAACAAGGGATAACGTTTCTGAAAGTGAAACCGCTTGCAGGAAAAGATTCATTAGCAATTGATTTACCCATCGAAACGGGGGGATGGAGTGGAGAAAATATCTTAACTATTTTTATAAATCCGCAACTTCAGCCCGAACAAAATTACCAGAATAATAGCCTTGATTTTGTCTATCAGGTAGAAGCAGACAAGCAAAATCCGTTATTGGAAGTGAGCTTCGATGGAAAACAAATTACTAATAATGCCATTGTAGCAAGAGAACCTTGGATTCAGATTCGACTCAAAGACGAAAATCGTTATCGAATAAGAAAGGATACAACAGGAATTGATTTATGGTTGAAAGGCTGTCCTAGATGTGCTTTTGAACGGGTCTATTTCAGCAATCCTACTATTTCTTGGAAAAGTGAGGAGATAACGAATGACTTTCGGATAAATTTTCGTCCCAACTTTATCGGAAATGATACCTTGACCCTCCGAGTGCAGGGAAGTGATGTGGCTGGAAATAAAGCGGGTATTCAACCGTATCAGGTAACGTTTCGGGTATTGGCAGAGGAGGATTTACAACAAGTAAAGGTCTATCCCAATCCTGTGAGTGTCTATACGAAGTTCACTTTTATCCTAACAGGCAACGTTGTTCCCGAAACAGGAAGTATCGAGCTTTTTGACGCTTTCGGAGGACTTGTTTACCAAAAAGAACTTAAAAAAGAGGAGTTACGCATTGGCTTGAATGAGTTTTATTTGTCAGGAACGAATGTACAAGCTTTACAGAATGGAGGATATCTATATCGAATAACCATAGGAAATTATCCCGTGGTGAAAGGAAAATTATGGATTGCCAAATAAACTAGTTAGTCCTTCTTTTTTTCGACGAGAGACAGGTGCTTGTAAATTATTGCGGAGTGAAACCAAACAGGTGGTAGTATCGTAATTTAATACAAATTGAGGGTTGATAATAAACCCCCGATGCACTCGAATAAAGCCTTCGGGTAAAAGCATTTCCTCAAAAACACGAATACATTTGGCATAGAGCTTTTTTTGTTGATAGCGTAAGTGCACAATGGTATAATTACCTGCTCCCTCCAACATAATAATTTGATTTGTAGGGATATAGGTTTTTCGTTTTAAATTAACCATTAAAAAATGAGGACGAATTCGGGGAGTGTTCATAGCATTGCCTGATTATATGATAAAACAAAGATAATCGTTGAAACAATGCGTGTAAATGGCACTTTTGTGTGATATGATAAGGAAATATTCAGCTCAAAATAAAGAGCTTTCGTTCAGAAAATCAGCGGAAATAACTAATATTGTGTAAACAATAAGAAGCGTAAAAATGATGGTAATAAGCGTTGTTAACCGACAACGATTCTACCCCTTACTTTAGATTTAACCACAATTCAATAATGACAAAAATAAAAAATAAAATAGCTCAGTTACACGATTATTTCATTACGGCAATCCTTATTTTAGGTTTTATTGTTTATGGGTTTTGTGTGAAAATCTTCTTGGATTCAATCGAACTTAATCAGTTAGGTTATATCATTACATTGGTTTTTACCTTTCTTATTTCGTTAATTGTCACCTATATTGGTCATTTGATTTTTAGTAAATGGTAGTTACTTTTTGTATTATTAGCAGATAACACAGGATGTGGGTAATATAAAAATCAAGTATATTGAGTAAAAAATTCAACTTAATTATCTCAAAATGCTTGATTATCAGATAAAAGAAGCCGCTACGGTTTACGATGTAGTCATTGTTGGCTCTGGTGCTGGAGGTGGAATGGCTGCTTATGAACTCACTAAAGCGGGAGCTAAAGTTTGTGTACTTGAAGCTGGACAATACTACGATCCTGCCGATCCCAAATACATTACGCAATTAAAAGCTCCGTGGGAATCCCCTCGTCGTGGAGCAAATTCCACCCGTGCTTTTGGAGATTTTGATGCTGCCTATGGCGGTTGGGAAATTGAAGGAGAGCCTTATACAACAAAGGCAGGAACACAATTTCACTGGTTCCGTTCTCGTATGTTGGGCGGGCGTACCAACCACTGGGGACGTATCTCACTGCGTTTTGGCCCCGACGATTTTAAACGAAAATCCATTGATGGTCTAGGGGATGACTGGCCAATTGGCTATGACGACATCAAGCCTTATTACGACTACATTGATAAATTGATTGGTATTTTTGGTACCAACGAAGGGATTCATAATAACCCCGATGGGATTTTTTTACCCCCTCCCAAACAACGCTTACACGAATTGATGCTTCAACGAAGCAATAAAAAACTAGGAATCCCAACGATTCCTTCTCGACTTTCCATTCTGACAAAACCCATTAATAAAGACCGTGGACAGTGTTTTTTCTGTAATCAATGCAGTAGAGCTTGTCAAGCGTATGCCGATTTCTCCTCTTCTTCTGTCTTGATGATTCCTGCCATAAAAACGGGGAATTGTACGCTCATTACGCACGCAATGGCACGAGAAGTATTATCTGACCCTGTTACTGGATTAGCCACTGGGGTCTCTTATGTGGATACCAAAACGATGACAGAGAAGGTCGTAAAAGGCAAAATTGTTATTTTGGCAGCTAGTGCTGGTGAAACGGCTCGCTTGTTGTTAAATTCAAAATCAGCCCGATTCCCGAATGGCTTAGCGAATTCAAGTGGTATCGTGGGGCGGTATATCAATGACTCAACGGGAGCTTCTCGTGCGGGTATCATTCCTGCCTTGTTTGACCGTAAACGCTATAACGAAGATGGAGTAGGAGGAATGCACGTTTACACTCCTTGGTGGTTGGATAACAAAAAACTGGATTTCCCAAGAGGGTATCACATCGAATACGGTGGGGGTATGGGAATGCCTGCCTACGGTTTTGGCTGGGGTATTGAAGGTATCAATGAAAAATTCCCGACTCGTGAAGGCATCAAAAAAGCAGCAGGTGGTTATGGAGCGACGCTGAAAGAAGACTATCGTCGTTTTTATGGAGCTTACATTCACATGGCTGGTCGTGGAGAACCTGTGCCTGATTATAACAACTATTGTGAAATTGACCCCAATGTGGTGGATAAATACGGTATTCCTGTGTTACGTTTTAATTATACGTGGTCTGACTACGAAATCAAACAGGCGAAACACATGCAAGATACGTTTGAACAAATTATCCATGAAATTGGTGGCGTGCCTTTGGGTAAAAAAGCCGATGCTAGTACCAATTATGGCTTAGAACAGCCAGGGAAAATTATTCATGAAGTAGGAACTGCCAGAATGGGTAACGACCCTAAAACGTCGGTCTTAAATAGCAATTGCCAAGCCCATGATGTGAAAAACCTGTTCGTTGCTGATGCTGCACCGTTTGTTTCGCAAGGAGATAAAAATGCCACTTGGACGATTTTAGCCCTTTCGGCACGTACTTCTAATTTTATTATTGAAGAAAAGAAAAAAGGAAATTTGTAAGCATCAACGTTTCGCTCAAAATATGAAAAGAAGAGATTATTTAAAAACACTTGGTATTTCATCGTTTGGTTTGGCGGTAGCTAGTCCAGACGCAGTGGCATCTGAGTTTGCAGAAGGGCCCAAACCAAAGCCCAAATCAACTGCTCCAACCACGCCCAAATATACGTACGGACGTACCCAAACCGAAATAGAACGGGATGCAAGACTCTTAGCTGAAAAGTTCTATACGGATCATGAACTAAAAACAATTACGGTCTTGTCGGACATTATTATTCCTGCCGACGACCATTCGGGAAGTGCTTCGCAAGCGGGTGTACCAGCGTTTATTGAGTTTATTACCAAAGATAAACCTGAGTTTAAAACACCTATGCGAGGAGGTTTACGCTGGCTAGATTCAACAGCCATAAAGCGTTTTGGAAAAGAATTTATCCTTTGTTCTCATACGGAACAAATCAATATTGTAGATGATATTGCTTATCCTGAAAAAGCCAAAAAAGAGTTTTCGCAAGGGGTAGCCTTTTTTACCTTAATGCGAAATTTGACGGCTTCGGGCTTCTATTCTTCCGAAATGGGACATAAAGACATAGACTATCAGGGTAACCGTCCCAACTCATGGGAAGGTGTGCCAGAAGAAGTGCTTAAACAATATGGATTGAGTTATTAAGAATTTGTGGTGAATTTGGTCGAAAGCCTGAGAGCGATAAAAGTTCTCAGGCTTTTTATATGGTATAAATTGTGTTTATCATGATTAATCACCATTTATCATCTAGCGTATTAAACAGAAGTTTTTGCCTTCTAATTTTCTACCCAAATTCAACCTTAAAACAAATTTCAAATGAAAAAGTCAGTATTATTATTTGTCCTATTTAGCAGTGTTTCATTCGCAGGTTTTTGTCAAACTAAGCAAGAGAATATCAAGGAAATGTTAAAGTTGATGCAAGTCGAACAGATGATTTCTCAATCGTATGCGGGAATGATTCCCATGATTCAGAAGCAGATGGAATCGCAAGCAGGGGCTTCTATGACGGAGAAAAAGAAGGAGAATCAGCGTAAAGTCTTAACAAAAGTAATGGATCTTTCGAAGGAAATGGCTACAGATTTAATCAACAATGAAGCTCCTGGCATTTATGATCGTAATTTTACCGAAGACGAAATAAAAGAGTTAATGACTTTTTATAAATCTCCGACAGGCAAAAAAAGTATCGAGTTGATACCAAATATTCAGAAAGAACTCATGGGAGTAATGTTTTCAAAATATCTACCCAACTTCCAAATGAAGGTTAAGGTGTTGATGGACGAGGTGAAAGAGGAAGGAACTAAGTAGTTTTTTCTACAAGTATCGAGTGCTTTATCTAGTTAACCCTACAAGGATTTTTGTTAATAAACGAACAAAATCTTCGTAGGGTTTTGTTTGTAATTCACTGTCGATTCAATTATAGAAGAATGGCAACCGCTTGATGGCGATTTTGCATTGCTATTTATTTCTTGCTGTTGAGATTTTTTAGTACTAAATCAGAGGGGGTGATTGTTTGCTTCTGAGTCGTGTCTTTTTTGATGTAAATAACCGAATAGTCAATAACATCCTCATCAATTTTTTTGCAAGAAATAGCGAGCAAGGTTATCCCTGTCATCAAAAAAACTATCTTTATAGTTTTCATAAGCATTGGTGATTTAACAATTCAGCGTGATTGATATACCACGCTGAATCACTACTAGTTAACGCAGCTATTTTAGACTCATCCATGAGATTACTGCAAGAATAAATGTTAGTGCGAATACAAGGTACTGTCTTATCATTTTTATGGGTATTTTATGGGCAACTACGTTAGAATTTACGGTAGAAATCAACCTTTCCTTTATATAAAAAGGGGGTGCTATAAATTTAAAGAAGGCAACTAGTCGTTAACTCAATGTACTAGTTGATAAAGAAGGATGGCTCAGTGGAGCAGCGGATTTTATAAGAGAAATGTAACTATCTATTTACTAGTGAATTACATTGTTTTGCAAAGATAGTAGAAATGAACCTTTGATAAAAATTAACTAGGAATGTTTTGTGATAAAATTATTATTCGGTCGGTGGTTTATACTAGAATGCTTGGGTGTTGAACATTTATTGGAGATGCTACGTGAAAAGTAATTTAAAATTTAAAGAAACTCATTTATCTACAAAAACTACCTGTAAATTCGTAGTGATAAGGAAACGAAATCGGAGAACTTTTAAGAAATCAATTATGGCCAATCAATTAACAGAAATTAGCCCCGAAATAGGGACGTTCATTGAAAATCAAAAGATTTTTTTTGTTGGTACTGCCGCTACAACGGGTAGTGTAAATGTTTCGCCCAAAGGCATGGACAGTTTTCGGGTAATCAATCCTAAGCAGGTTATTTGGCTCAACCTAACTGGAAGTGGCAACGAAACAGCAGCACATTTGTTGGACAATAACCGCATGACCATTATGTTTTGTGCCTTTGAGGGAAAGCCGTTGATTTTACGTCTTTACGGGAAAGCAAAAACCTATCATCCAAGCGATAACGAATGGACTGATTTGCTTGCTCATTTTCCAACGACTGCGGGGGCAAGACAAATCTATGAGCTGGATATTGATTTAGTACAGACCTCATGTGGTTTTGCTGTACCTCTGATGGAATATCAGGAAGACCGAAGCATTTTAAAAGATTGGGCGGAAAAGCAAGGAGAAGAAGGGATAAGAGCGTATTGGGCAAAGAAAAA